>JACCZH010000138.1 GCA_013696045.1 Chloroflexia bacterium | reverse complement strand
GAATAGAATCACCCGGCTCTGCGGCGCCCTGAGGAGAAAGTGAGACAGAATAAGGAAGCTCACCAATGCGGTTAGCCAGCGGCCTATCTCCGCGCCGGCCGCCGTCATCGACCCGGCCCAGCCAAGCGACGCGACCACAACACCAACGAAACCAATATATGGCGCGATTAGCCGGCTGCCAGCCAGCGGCTCTCGTTTGATGAGGATTGCTATAACATATCCCGCGACAGCCAGTGGAAACGCCGCGCGGGTGAGGGTCAGGCTTTGTCCGCCTGCCTGCAATGCACCGAACTCCTGAGCCGGCACACTGGCTACAAGGATCAAAACACCCAGCCATGGGACGCCAAGCAATGCGAGAAGTCCGGCAATTGTGCCAATCAGCGCAATGATGCCGAACGGTCCCAGAAAGTAAAGCCACCAGACGAGTATGGACGTTGCCATCAGCGCTACTGACCACGCGAACCATCTGGCAGGTGAGGTGCTTGCGAACTTCAACCTCAACTGTTTCTGATTAGGCATCCTGCAGGGCCCGCCTGTCCTTCTGTCCGGAATGTTCAAATGCTAGCCACGCCAGCAACCATGCGCTCATCGCGAGGTCATGACCGAAATATGCGTTGTCGATCAGCCCATGAACGAGTGTTGCTCCCAGTGCGACCGTCGCCGCTTTACTTAATGCCGATCGACCAATGTTGTCAGTTCGATCGTTCACGATTTGTCTGGCGACGAAGACCACTACAACGATTGCAGCAATTGCGCCGATGATGCCAAGCCGAATCCACGAATCAGCCAACAAGTTATGGGCGTGCGAGGTAAAGCGTTCATCCCACGCGGTTGGCTGGATGTAGCGCGGCACATAGGCATACAGAAACTGGTCAGGACCAAAGCCCAAGACAGGCCGGTCACGAATCATCGCGATTGCCGAGCTCCAGATGTCGACTCTCAGCGAGACACTACCGCCCTCAAACAGATTGCCCATGCGGTCTCCTGCTACGACGGCGGCTGCGGCTGCCGTCACGATCGCTGCTGATCCAAGGGCAATTCGCACACGCCGCGGCGCGTCGATAGCCAGTAAGAGGACGGCGAAACCAGCGGCGATCATCGCCCCACGCGAGAATGTACCGAAAAGAACGAACCCAGTGAGAATCGTGGGTAGCAGGAGCATACGTCGCAGTTCAGGGATCGCGGCGATCAGAGCCGCCAACAAGACAAACGGTTTCAACATAAACAGGGCGAGGGCATTGGGATGCGGCAGGGGTCCGCTCAAACGTCGAATGTTGTCGGCTGCCACTCCACCACCACCGGCAAGATCGACAATTCCGTGGATCGCAGCCAGCATCCCGGCTGCGATTAAGCTTCCCGCCAGAATCGGGCGGACAGCGCCGTTCCTAGTGACCATGGTTAGTAAGCCAAGAAACAGCAAGGGTTCAAGGAGGGTCCAACGCCACTCACGTAGGCTCGCGCCCCGGGCAGACTCGTCGTAGACCACCAGAAGAGTGCCGGCGCCGGCCAGCGTGACCAGCATCAAAAAGAGCACCAGGCGCGATTGCGTCATGCTCTTTACCATGACGGTCAGTGTGCCGACAGGATGGTCCGACCGCAACGTGTCCATCACGACTCGTAGCGCCGAGCCGCCAACCGCCGCGGCGAGCAGAATTTCTGAGGCAGCAAACTCCAGAGATCCCATACCGAGTGGCCGATAGAAGTAGGGGAGCGACACAATGGCCGCCGCTAGTACGCCCACAGGTGACACGAAAGCGAATGTGGTTAAGAAAAGGACGGCCACGGCGACCGGAACCATCGAGGACGGTGACAGCATCGCGAGCATGATGATCGTCGCGAGGCTAGCGCTCGCCACGAGAAGAGGTTGGAGATATTTAGAGCTCACGCCGGAAGATGCGAGGATGATCCGTCTCCTGATCGTCTGTGCGGTCGAGACCGATCCGTAGGCGCAGATCGTCCACGGCAACAGAAATAATGACTGCCAAGCCAGCCATGGCGATGCCCATGGTGCCGAGCGCACCAAGTCCTCCATGCCAACCGGGCTCAGGTCGTCCCGTAACAAATAACCCCGCAAGTGTCACATTGCCCTCTGACGCGACGATTGTGATGCTATGCGTTGCCGCTGGCAGACCATCGATTAGCAGCATCGACCTATCGACGGCCTGAGACCCCGAGAGATCGACAATGTTGTCTGGATTGCGGCTCGTCACAGGTTGGTCGGTGTCAACCCAGACTCCGATTTTACCCGCACCCGGCGAGACGATACCGACGGCCCAAACCTCTGTGCCAACGAAATCGGCGCTCAACGAGGCCCCCGTCTGGGTTGTGCTCTGATATAACACCGGACCCACCTCGGTTGGCGTCCACTCGCCGGTCAAGGATATTGCGGGGGCCAGCACGTCGTTGTACCCCTCTGAGAGTTCCAGGGGCTCTTCGTTCAACTGCATCGTCGTCGCAAAATCCTGGGGGGTCACATTCGCGTGAGGACGAGCGAGGACGAGCGCGACATGAGCTCTATCGTTAAGCACATCGTTGATCTCGTCCCGAAGAGTTTCTGACAGTGGAGTCTGATTATCGAGTGTCACCCCTACGTATGACAGACCGGCCAGCTGGTCGATGTAATTGTCGTCGAGATCGGTGGCCTGGATAGCCGGCGTCAGGAGGATGGGCGCGCCAATTGAGACAGGCGCCAGCAGTCTCTCCTGGGAATCACCACCGGCAGGAATGCCTAACACGCCGAGAACACTTGCTTGCCAAGTGTCCGATGTTTCTCCAGGACAGATAGACAGATATGCAACAGAATCGGTGTAATCTTCGACGATGACGGTAACAATGGCTTCGGCCAGGACTGATTCTTCAGTAGCGCTCACTGGCCGGTGTAGACACAGCGTTACTGGCGTATTTCCACTCGCGTCGATCAGGCTGTCGATGGCTGCCCGGGCGGCGCTGAATGTTTCAGGCTCGTTGAAAGCGGCCACGATATCACCGTCAACCGGCAGTAGGAGCATTGGCGCATTCTCTATCTGGGTTCCTTCGAGCCATTCGAGCGCAAGGAGAGAAGACAGCTCAGACAGGTCAATGCCGACGCCCGCATGCCGTCTGAATGGCAGGGGCTCGTCGGGGACGGCTTGCACACCCGCGCCTACTCCGCCTTGCTCGGCCACGGCGACGAGAAGGTAGCTGGCAAAAGCAAGCACGAGGACCAGCCAACCACCGCGGTAGAGGCGGCTGCGAGAAGTGGCGGTTCGGGCCCCAGAAATTACCACTACCGTGCCAATTGCCGTCGGAGCCAGATGAGGGCAACGAGCGTCGCGGCGGCAACGGCGGTTCCTGCCAGAAGGTTCCTGTACGAAGGTTCATAATAGACGCTCACTCCGTCTATCGCGAGCTGTGAGCCATCATCGACTGTAATCAGCGCGGTTCGTGTTTGCGGTGCAGCGCTTGCAGGATGCGGTAGAGCTGTGGACGTAACCCGCACGCTATCCTGACCAGGCTCAATTGAGAACACGCGCGGTTGCGAGCCTTCGCCGTCCATTGTCGCACCGTCGAAGATTGTCACGCTGAATGTGCCGTTGGAGCCGGAATCGACGAGCCGGAGATCAAGCGCAGAGCCGGTGAAACGAACGGCCACGGAGGACCCACTCTCGCCGAGCATGTAACGGCCATTGCTAGCGCCCGTGTTTTTGATGATTGCCCAGCGCCCATAAGGTGAGATCGGCGTTTCCAACTCACCAAAGTGGCCAACTCCGGCAACTTGCATTCTGGACGATGACGCCTGAACTGAACGGTAGACGTCGCGCGGCGTGAATTCAAGATCGACCATCCTGAAATAATAGTCGGCGCGGTCGGGAGCGATGTTTCCCACCTGCCGAAAATACCAGATACTGGCCATGCCAAACCAATCCCAGGTTTGCTGTGCATACTCAACCCCGCCCGCCGTCCACTCTGCTTGTAGCTCCTCGTCGACCCGCGACCAGGTCAATTGTTCCAGAGGAAACTCCGCGGGAGCCGCGTTCCAGCCGAACTCGTTGAACCAGATCGATTTATGGCCATCTCCGTTGCGCACCGCTAGTTCGCGCAGAAGCTCGACGCGCCGGACATTGAGCACGGATGCGCTGGGCTCTGCCGCATAATGGTCCGCGAGACCGTATGCGTTGGCGCTCATGATATCGAACGATTCGGACACGCCATGATCGTAGAGAGCTTGCCAGTAACCGAGCTCATCCTGCGCTCGGCCTGAATTTTCGGTTGTCATCGCCATGGGCGCGCTGAGAATCACGATGTTGGGATTTGCTTCACGCGCGCGCTCGGCAGCGGTCGCGAGTAGCGTCGCGTAGCCTGCCGGGTCAATTACGCCGCCCCACTCTCGTGCCAGGTTGGGCTCGTTCCATACTTGAATAAAGTTGACCCTGCCCTGATAGCGGCTGACGAACGCATGCACGAAGTCTCCGAAATCGTTTGGGTCAGTTGGCGGAGTGCCGGGATCGCTGCCTGGTGGACGTGCCCAGTCCGGAGTATGGTCGAGCCGCGCGATGATGCGCACACCATACCGCTCTGCTAGAGCAACGATCTCGTCAAATTTCGCCCACGCGTCCTGCTGATATTTGGCGTCCCAATACACATCGTTCTCGGGTTCGATCTCGCTCCAGGCGAAACCTTGTCGAATCCAGCCAATCCCTGCTTCCGCAACCATCGCCATTGTGCGGTCGCGTTTCCATGATTCGACCTCGCCAGACAGGAACGTGTTAACGCCGTATGGATTGACATCGCTCCACTGAGTGACGGAGTTCGCCGCCGCGTCCCGGGTTGCCACGTCATTCCATGGCTGGAGTTGAAAAACTGACCAGCTGGAGAAGACGAGCGTAGCAATCAGCGCGACATTGAGCACTGAAATGGTTGATTTCAAGCCACTGGCGGTTCGCCACTGGCGCTCTTTACGGTTGCGATAAGGCACGTGCTGATGCGCCGGTTGCGTTGACAAAGGATGGTCATTTCCGTCTACATCTTGTCAGGGCCGCGGCGGGATTATAACAACCGGCGGACGGAGGCGGTCGCTCGGTTAGACTTACCGACGACGCAAGGAGAGTATTGATGGAACCACAAGCGAGCTTAGGGATTATTGGCGGGAGCGGACTCTATGGTCTTCATGGATTAGAGAACGTCCGCTCAATCGACATGGAGACACCGTTTGGCCGGACCTCCGAACCAGTACGCATCGGTTCGTTGAACGGCCAGAAGGTTGCCTTTATCAGCCGCCACTCGGATGGTCACACGCTGTCGCCTTCGGCGATTCCATACGCCGCCAACATCTATGCTCTGAAGATGCTGGGAGTTCAGCGCGTCGTTTCTATCAGCGCTGTCGGAAGTTTAAAGGAGGAGCTTGCGCCACGAAGTTTCGTTGTGCCAGACAACATCATCGATCGCACCATGGGGCGTCAGCGCACATTTTTCGAAAAGGGCGTCGTCGCTCATGTTTCTCTCGCGGACCCGTTCTGCCCAATTCTTTCAGATGCGTTGGAGGCGGCCGCCAGAGCTGGTGGATTGCCGGTCAGCCGCGGAGGAGTCTACGTGTGCATCGAAGGCCCCCAGTTCTCCACCAGGGCTGAGTCGCACCTGTACCGATCCTGGGGCGCGAGCTTGATAGGAATGACTGCCATGCCGGAAGCGCGTCTAGCGCGTGAAGCGGAACTCTGTTATGCATGCCTGGCGATGGTGACCGATTTTGATGTCTGGCATGACTCGGAGGCGCATGTAAGCGTCGAATCTGTCCTGGAGAATCTGTTTGCGATGACCGGCGCAGTTGAGCAAATCGTTCCAGAACTCGCCGCGATGGATGACGTGGAGTGTGACGTTGGATGTCGCAACGCCTTGTCATCGGCAATTGTTACCCGGCCCGATGCTATTCGAGAAGAGCTTCGTTTACGGCTCAATCCGATAGCGGGACGCTACCTGACTACCGAGGATCATCCGCGTGGTTAGACGATTCCGGTTCACTGAGTTCCAGCTGCTCATCGTTCCGTCTGTTATGACGGTTATCGGGCTGCTTACGATCTTTCTGACCTCCACGCGCGATCTAAACTGGGATTGGCGCGACATCTGGATCTCGCTCGCATACATGGGCGCCGTGTTCTCCATGTCGATCTGGTTCAGCATCACGGGATTCCGAGGCGATCAGGTTATTTTCCCGGTGGTTGTCGCGCTGAGCGGGCTTGGATTGTTGATCATCCAGCGGTTGGGACCGGTGTTAGAGGAACAGGACCCTAATTACGCAGGGTTGGCGGAGCGCCAGCTGATCTACCTGGCGCTTGGCCTGGTGTTACTCCTGGGCATGATTACGTTTGTGAAACGGCTCAACTGGCTGCGTCGATATAAATACACTTGGGCGCTCAGCGGACTCGCGCTGATGGTCGTGACCATGGTCTTCGGCACCGAAATCGGGGGCGCTCGTCTATGGTTGACCGTAGGGCCATTCACAATTCAGTCTTCGGAAATTGTTAAGGTCATCTTCGTCGTCTTTCTGGCCGGTTATCTGGCTGAAAACCACGAGCTGCTGGTGTCGTCATACCGTATCGGGCCGTTTTCTCTGCCACCGATTCCATATCTGATGCCGTTGGTCATCATGTGGGGCTTCGCAATGTTGATTGTTGTGGCGCAGAATGACCTTGGCACGGCGCTTCTGTTCTTTGGCATCTTTTTGTCGATGCTCTACCTGGCCAGTGGAAGGCTGGTGTATGTCACCACGGGACTCTCTGCCTTTGTCGGCGGCGCCTACGTCGCCTTTACGCAGTTCCCTCACTTTCAGGTCCGCGTAACAAATTGGCTCGATCCATGGTCTGACCCCTACGATATCGGCTACCAGCCCGCTCAGTCGGAATATGCACTGGCATCCGGCGAAGTTTTCGGGACGGGCCTGGCCCAGGGCAGCCCCCAACTTATTCCAGCAGTGCACACTGACTATGTGTTTTCCGCGATTGGCGAGGAACTCGGATTGCTCGGCACGTTCGTCGTTCTGCTGTTGTTTATG
>JACCZH010000113.1 GCA_013696045.1 Chloroflexia bacterium | reverse complement strand
CTCTCGTAATCGGTGTCGTCCGATGCGTCACCCGCCGAAGAAAGATCCTGAATTCGATCCAGAATCTGACGGCGCTTCACCGTCTTTAAATGATCGAGTTCCTTTTCAAGTTCTATCTTACCCTCGGGGGTAAGCATGATCAGTTCTTCAGATGCCATGTCGACACTCTCTAGGCCGGGGGCCGGAGCGCTGTGAGATCCACAGGTTTCGGATATGATGGAGCGGCCGCTCAAGTGGGCACGACTGGACTCGAACCAGTGACCTCACGGATGTGAACCGTGCGCTCTAACCAGCTGAGCTACGCGCCCGTCTTGCAGCCAGATTATAGCATGCCGGACAACTGTTGACGTAGCCCCAAAAGCCGCTCAGCGTACAGTAATCTACAATCCTCCTCGCAGAAGCCGCGCGGCTTCTCGAAGGCTGGCCCGCGCCCGGTTGATCTCCCGGCGTAGCTGGTGGCCTGACGCCCACTGCTCGTCATCCGTCATGGCCACAACCGGCTTGAATGGACGCAATGCCGGCAACGGCGGCGCGCCGAGCGCCGGGTCATGGCCGAACTCGCCAGAAATCGTGTAATTCACCGGCATCAGCGCTTTACAGGCTCCAACAATTGCGGACGACAGCAGTTGGCCCTCTCCCTCGTCGCCGGTCCAGCCGTCAACCGACTGGTAAAAACTCGTGGCGGCAGCGGATGCAATCGTCAGATCAGCCCGCAACGCATCAAAGCCAGGGGCATCGTCCAAACCCATCGTCAAGCTACTCCAAAGCGGTTCGATCTCGGCCAGTTGGTTCTCAATCTCAGTCAACACTCCACGCACATCAAACGGCAAAACGATGTCCGTTGTAAGTCGGCCGACTACCTCAACATACACCTTGATGTCGCGCTCGAGATGAGCCGGCTCAATCTTGTCAAGTGTGTCCTCGGTGGTATGCCACCACCAACCAAGCCCACCGGCCCGGGCGCTCGCGCTACCACCTAGCAGGAATGCCTGATCGGCGCTCGCTGCGTCGGCAACACCCTGTTGTGACAACGACATGAAGAGCGCTGGGAGCCCAATGCCCCAGAACGACTGGTCGCCCGCCCTGCCGAAGCGTCGGTACTGGAGTTCTTGCCCCGTTTGGCGCTGAATGACCTCTCGCGCGAACGAGTACGTCTCGGCCATGGTATTCGCTCCGGTGAGATCGGTCGCGCCGATCGCCCCGGTAGAATCCACGTTGACATGGGCCACACATTCGTCGCGCAGATCGAACCAGTACTTGTCGGCAAACCAGGTCGATCCAGCGTAACGTGCGTGCGAATGGCCGGACCAGAACGCGAACCGTACTCCTCGACGCAGCTCAGAGCGATGCCCGGCCAGAACCCGAGCCGTTTCCATCATCGTTGCGTTGGCGGTCGCATTGTCCATCGCGCCATAATGCCAGGAATCGACGTGACCGCTGAACAGCACATATTCGCGATCCTCAGTGTCGAGATCGGCGACCAGCAGCGGAATTGGACGCCAACCGGTGTCGACTTCTGTGTGTACCCGCACTCGAAGCTTTTCGCCAGAGCTCAGCCGCGATTTCAGCGCGTCACCCTGCTCAGTGTTGATAGAGACGAGTGGAACGGTGGGCAGAAGGCCGAGCGTCGCCGGAGTCGGTGAGCCCCAAACGGGCGACACGATCATCTCGTGCACCGGCTCGCCCGATATGCTGACCACTGCCGCTACATCCACATTCGACGCGGCGTGCGCCTTGTTCGGCGTTGCCAACCCATCTGTAAGGGCGATCTTGCCAGTCGCCCCGGCCGCCAGAAGTTCGGCCTCAGAGCCTCCTCCTGCGTAGACAAGCTGCCCAGCCACTCCTGCCAGGGGCGTGCTCGTCGAGAATGCGTGCGTGATGCCGGCCAGCGGGGCTTCTCCACCAACGGCCAACGATCCGGACACCGGCAGACTGACCAGACAGGTAGGCTCATGCAACCAGGTCTTTAACCCATACTCCTTGAGCTTGCTGTCGATAAAGTCAAACGATTTGCGCTCGTCTTCGGTTCCACTCAGGCGTATCCACTGTGCGATCTCAGCGGTGTTTGTCATCGCCTCGTCGATCTGCACGTCATCTATCCAGCGCGCTGGGCCATTCTCAGCCATCATCGTCCCCTCAGAACGTCATCGACGTTAGCTGCAATCCGCGATCGCCTCAACCTCAACCCGCGCGCCAGCTGGCAGCTTCGAAACCTCCACAGTGGATCGCGCCGGCCGGTTGTCCCCCATGTGCTTGCCATAGACTTCATTGAACGCGGCGAAATCATCCAGGTCCGTCAGGAAACAGGTCGTTTTCACAATCCGTGAGAGTGACGAGCCTGCAGCCTCTAGTACGGCCGCCAGGTTCCGCATGACCTGTTCGGTTTGAGCCGTGACGTCTCCCTCAACAATTTTCATCGTCCCGGGATCAAGCGGAATCTGTCCGGCGGTGAACACATGCCCGCCAAGCTTAATTGCCTGGGAATACGGACCAATCGCGCCGGGGGCTTTGTCAGTTGCAATAACTTCAGCTGCCATCGAAGGGTAGCTCCTCTCGTGCATAAAAATCGCTCAGGGCGCACAGATCGCCACTGTCTATCTAGCATCCATCCAGAACCCGGTCAATGGCGTCTGTCGAGTACACTGCCATTCATAGACACCAACGAGCGCGTGACGCAGCCAGGACAAAGAATCCCATGCATCATATCGCCGGAAGCAGCACCGACGTTCTCGCAGACATAATCAGACGCACAATTCGTGTGCTTGGAGCTCAACCATCTCCAGTCACCGATCCGCCCTCCATCGTTTCAGCGGCTCGGCTGGTTTTTGAGCGCTTGCGCCGCGCCGGCATCCCGGCTCGCTGGATAGACGACATTCCAGACTCGCCGCTTATCATTGCCGGGCAGGGCCCTATTGGCATCGCTACTTATCTCGACGATAGTCACCCTGCTACGGTAGGGCAAAGCACAATTCCACCTTCATTCGAGGGCAGGATGGTTCGAGCGCATGGTATAGAGCGCAAGGCCGGGGTCGTGGCCGCGCTCGCGACGCTGCTCTCCTCTCCCGAACTCAGAAATGACTTGACCGTCATCGTTGAAACTGACCGCCACGCTGGCTCTATCTCCATTGAGCACTGGTTACAACGTGAGCGGCCAGATTTGAGCGCCGTTGCTTGGGAAATAACCGATATCCCGTTGAACCCGCCAGTCGTTGCCCGCGCCGCTACCGGACGGCTGATTGCAAAGATTGAGCTACGCTCTGCACGGCAACAGGTTGAGCCTGTTTACGGCGGAGTGCTGCCAGATGTCGGGTTCGCATTGGCAAACACACTCGCAACGCTAAAGTCCGCCGACGAAGAAGTGCGGCTGGATGGCTTTTACGACGGCATCATCTCGCCAGAAGAAGCAGATTTTGAATCTTTGCAAGCCGTAGCGCCGGAATTCGCGAGCTGGCTGTGGCGTGTCGCCAAAGGCGATCACAGCCTCTCCGTGTCACACATGACGCTTGGGATCTTCTGCGCGCCGTCGGTCGTTATCCGTGACATCAATGTCGCCCACAACTCACCCTACCTGGCCAATTCAGCGTCGGCGATTATCGAGTTCCAGCTGATGCCGGGTCAAACCGCCGAGCGCATACTCGAGACATTGCGGACGCACGTTCAGAATTCATTGTTCGCGGCCACAATCACTCCATTGCTGGTTAGAGCGCCCTATTCCGCGCCTGAAGCCCGTCCCTCGTCTATAGGAGCCACCTCGTTCCCACTCGCTCCCGGCCCATCTCCGGCAGCGCTGTTTGCAACGCAGGGACTGCCCTGCGTTGGCTATGCCGTCGTCGGCCGCCATGAGGGTAACGAACAGAATGGAGT
>JACCZH010000107.1 GCA_013696045.1 Chloroflexia bacterium | reverse complement strand
GTTCAGGCCCGTCGGGGCTTGCAGACGCGCCATCAACACCTGCTCGGCTGGATCATGCGGCGCAATAAGTGGAGCAGAGATAGCTGCGATGATCAAGACCACCAGAATTCCGAAACAGACCCGGATTAGGTGTGGCATAGAGCGTAGGGTTGACCGTCGTGGCTTTGATTGCGCCAGGCGCGGCCCAGTGTCGCCAGCCAGAACCTGGCGATCCGCCCGTGTCGTTGTCGCGTGAGCCTGTGACACCGAACACCTCCCTCTGATCAGGCTCGCTGCCTGATACGCGGATCGATTAAGCCGTAGAAGATATCGATGGCGAAGTTGACGATCACCACGGAAGCGGCGATAAGCAACACGATGAACTGGATAACCGGGTAGTCGCGCCGGAAGACGGCATTGGCGGCAAGCCGGCCCATGCCGGGCCAGGCAAAGACGGTCTCGGTAATGACCGCTCCGGAGATCGCGAGGCCCACCTGCAAGCCGAAGATCGTGACGATTGGTAGGGCGGCGTTCCTGAGGATGTGTCCGGCCAGCACTCTTGACTCACGCAGTCCCTTGGCTCGCGCCGTGCGGACATAGTCGGCGCCAAGCACTTCGAGGATTGACGAGCGAGTAAGCCGCGCCAGACTGGCCATGCCGTAGGTGCTGAGGGTGAGGGCCGGCATGATCAGATGCTGCCAGCCGCCCCGTCCGGCGCTGGGCAGTACCTGTAACCAGAGGCTGAAACACAAAATGAGCAGGATGCCAACGAAGAAATTCGGCGCGGATTGCCCAAGGAAGGCGAAGGACATTAACCCGCGGTCGATCAGGCTGTTGCGATGTAACGCAGCAACGACGCCGACTGGGATGCCGACCACAACTGCGATGAGGATGGCCGCAAGCGCCAGCTCCAGTGTGGCTGGAAGCCGGTCAAACACCACCTGGGTGACGGGCCGTGGCTCGCGAATCGAGTCGCCGAAGTCGCCCTGTCCGATCAGCTGGAGATAGCGCAGATACTGAACGCCAACTCCGTCGTTCAGTCCCAGTTTTTCGCGCATACGCTCGATGGCCTCGGGCGACGCCTCGAAGCCGAGCATCAGCGTCACCGGGTCTCCGGAGATTCTAAGTCCGAAGAACACCACCGTAACGACCAGCCAGAGGGTGATGACCCCGCGCAGAAAGCGTCGGATTACAAACCCGAGCATCGTGTCCCTTCCATGTTTGTGTTCCCCGATTCCAATCGCGTTTCCACATCGTCCGCAACGTAGGTTACAGGGTGAATGTTCCCGTTGGGTTAGGTTTGGGTTAGGTGCGCGTTATCATCACGTTCGGTCCCAGGCAGGTGCATGACATCATTGTCAGCGAAGAAGGCTCCCGATCCGGGAGGATGGCTATATTCACAGTGCATGATATCGTCAAGACCTGCCACGTCCGCGGAGGAGTCACCGGTCCAATGCTTCAAGATAGGCGTTGCTCACCGGCGTCTCGGCGACTCTGCAACAAGAAAACAAAGGGTGGGCCGTAAGCCCGCCCTTCGTTGCATTGGGCAGCATAGCGACACACACAGGGGCACCCTGAGGAATGATGCGACAGCAAGTGCGTCTCGTGCCGCTCCCCTTCGAGACATGAGTTCTTTTCTAGCCCCCTGGAATCCACTTCTTATACCACGCAGCCATGCGGCGCATAAGGTCGATCTGGTGGTTGCGCTCTCCGATGCCGTGCGGCTCGCGGGGATAAGTGACGAGCTCGGTGGGTACGCCGTGGGCGCGCAGTCCCCGATGGAAAAAGATGCCCTGGCTGACGGGGACGCGCTCGTCGTTCTCACCGTGCAGGATCAATGTGGGGGTTCTGGCATTGTGGACGTAGGAGATTGGTGACTGCTTGTCGAACGAGTGTGGCCCGGCACTTTCATACGGGTTGCCGCCGCCCATCAGCGCTTCATAGCTTGGGATGTCGCTGGTAGCGATCATCATGCCCCAATCGCTGACGCCCGCTCCCATGACGCCGGCCTTGAAACGGTCGGTGTGCCCGACGATCCAGGCCGTCATGAAGCCACCCTGGCTCCAACCGCCACAGCCAAGGCGCTCTGGATCGGCCAACCCTTCTTCGACAACCACGTCAACCCCGGCCATGATGTCGAGATAATCGTCGTCGCCTACCGAGTTGAGAACAGCTTCGGCGAACGCCTGACCGTGCCCCGCGCCCCCTCGTGGATTGGGAAGGAAGACCAGATAGCCCTGGGCGGCCAGCCATTGGCCGAATGCGTTGGCCTTGAACCCGTTTGCCCAGCGCCCGTAGGGGCCGCCGTGAATTGAAACGATCGCCGGGAGCGGGCCGTCGGCCCGGCTCTTGCCAGGGGGCCAGATTAGCAGGCCGTCGAGCGTGAAGCCGGCTCGATCCCAGGTCACTATCTCCTGGAAGCCAAGACGGACCTCGTTCAGGACAGTGTGGAAGTCACTCACCGGTTGAACGTCCCCGTCGGGGCTTCCGCAGTAGATGTCGAGCGGCCGTCGCGGTGAACTTCCCAGGGTTCCCAGAACGCTGCCGTCATCACTTACTGAAATGCCAATCAGCTCGCCCTCAAAGTGGAGGGTCTTGATGAAATCGCCGTCCGCTGGGCTGAGGCGATAGATTGCCGATTCGGTTCCCTCAGCAACCAGTGCGAGGATATCGTCGCTGGAATTGGCCCGTGTCAGGTTGAACACACAGGCCGGAAGGTCTTGGGTCAAGCAGCGCCGTTCAGCGCCCTCATCAAGAGCGACCGTCCAGAGCTGGTAGGACGATACGGCAGTCTTACCGCCCTGCCCGAAGAAGTAGAGCGCCTGGCCGTCGTGTGACCAGATGATAGAGTCGGTGTTGAACCCTGGCTCACAGACCGGTCGAAGATCTCCATCGTTCAGGTTCAGAATCGCGAGCTGGCTGCTCGCTATGATCTGATCGATCTCCGGTGTGTCCCACAGGGTCAGGGCCAACTGCTGTCCGTCCGGCGAGGGCGACATGCTGGCTACGTG
>JACCZH010000085.1 GCA_013696045.1 Chloroflexia bacterium | reverse complement strand
GTCCACTCCTTACGGCAGGATTCTCCAGCATTGAAACGCAGGTGGACTTGACAACATTTCATTACACAGACATCGAGGAATACTGGCAGAACTCCCGCGGCACCGGCATGCGCCGCTGGTTGGATGCCCTTAGCACTGACCAGATTGAGCAGACCAAAACCGCCTTCGTAAGCCGCACCCAGCCCCAGACGCGTCCAGACGGAATCTACCTCGACGCAACCGCGTTGCTGGCAGTCGCCACACGGTAGAAGCGCAGGCACGTCCAGGAGGAATCGTAAGCGGCGCGAGTTCACGGAATCAATCGACCCAAGCCCACCAGACGCCGGTCACATCGCGGTCAGGAGCCGTTGCGCGGCAGGGCTAATATAGCCTCCATGGCGATGAATGGCTAACACTGGAACCGTCGTGGCGAGCGCGGCGATTGGCAGCACATGGAGCGTCCCCAGCCGTAACTCCTCATCAACGCTGCTGGCGGGCAACATCCCAACTCCGAAGCCGGCCTCGATAAGTCGTTTCTGGGCAGTCAAGCTGTCGATCGCGATGAATTCTTGCCCATCGAGCCCAACCTGACACAGCTTCTGTTCCAGCACACGAGTGAACGGTTCACCGGACGATCCGGTGCCCGTAGGGAAGCCGATCCATGCTATACCGATCAGAGCCGCGGGCTCGATACTGGCGAGATCCACGAGGTGCGAGTGTCCGGCGCAGACGATAACCAGTTGCTCATCCTGTACCGGCAGCGAGACGACCGACGCCGAGGGATCGGGAAAGTAGCGCAGACCGAGAGCGGCGTCCCCCTGCCGCACTAGTACGCTGACCTCATCACTTCGCGCGGTGCGGAGCCTCAAGCGCACACCAGGATGCGCTTCGCGGAACGCCCGCAACTTCACGGTCAGGCCGGTGCTGGCGAGCGTCCCCACGAGTGCCAGCGTGACCACTCCGCTCTCCCCTGTTTCCAGTGCGTGGACCGCCGCTGCTCCATCGCGCACCGTGGCCAGGACCCGGCGAGCGTGTGGCAGAAAAGCCGCTCCAGCATCGGTCAAGCGCACGCCGCTGTGGATGCGCTCGAAGAGCGGCGCGCCCAGTTCGCGCTCCAGCAGCTCGATGCGGCGGCTTATCGCCGGCTGCGACACATGCAGGGCTGTGGCCGCTCTCGTGAAGCTTCCAGCCTCGGCGATGACGACAAAAGCCTCAATCTCAATCATCTCCATAAATATCAGTTTAGCTGATGCTATATGAAAGTTCTATGCATTTGACGCATGATCGGGAAGCAATTACAGTGGAGGCACAACAGACCAACGCCTTTCTGTCGCTAGAGGAGTCACATGAAGCCTCCTATGGATCCGATCGCGGCGGCGACGCACGCCGATCCCTACCCCTACTATGCTCAGTTAGTCGCCAACCAGCCGCTCTATCATGACTCCGCACTCGGGGCATGGGTTGCGTCGAGCGCTGATGCGGTCACTGCCGTCCTCACCAGCGATCTCTGCGGCATACGGCCGGTGGGGGAACCAGTTCCCGCCGCAATCTCGGAATCATCTGCCGCCGAAATTTTTCGCCATCTCGTGCGCATGACCGACGGCGATGGTCACGGCCCGCTCAAGGAGGCTGTGTCAGCGGCGCTCGCGTCGGTGGGTAGAGATCAGGTCGTTAGACAGAGCAATACATCGGCGCGCATTCTCCTGGCCGGTCAAGGCCAAAGGCTCGAACTCGACCGGTCACAAGATTTCATCTTTGGCTTACCGGTCCATGTTCTCGGCAGCCTGCTTGGCATACCCCAGGACAGGCTGCAACAGACGGCGCTGTGGATGAGCGATTTCGTGCACTGCCTGGCCCCGGCAAGCAGTCCCGAGCAGATCAAGCAGGGAAACGTGGCGGCCAGCCATCTGCGCGACATGTTTCGTGGTCTCTTGGTTGACCAGCCGAATCAACCAGATGACAGTCTCCTCGGCGTGCTCGTCCGGGAGACCCAACGTGTTGGGTACGAAGCTGTTGACCTGCTTATTGCTAACAGCATCGGCTTCCTGTGGCAGGGATACGAAGCAACGGCGGGACTGATTGGCAACACGCTCCTCACTCTCGCTACGCACACGGAGGTGCGCGACGACGTCGCGGCCGACCCGAGTCTTCTTACGCACGTCATACAGGAAGTCCTACGCTACGATGCCCCGATCCAGAATACACGGCGCTTCATCAATTGTGACGGCATCCTGGCCGGACAGAAGATGAAAACCGGCGACGCAATCCTCGTCGTTCTGGCAGCCGCCAATCGGGACCCGGCGGCGAATCCGAATCCCGAGCGGTTCGACATGTTCAGGAGGGACCGGCAGATCTTCTCATTCGGCGCCGGAGTCCATGCCTGTCCGGGCGATGCATTAGCCACGGCGATTGCACGGACTGGTATTGAAGAGTTGCTCGCAACTGGCGCCACACTCATGCAATCACACGAGAATGTAACCTACCGTCCATCAGCAAACGCGCGCATTCCGCTTCTTTCATCAGTCACAGGGAGCTCATTACAATGATTGCCGTGATATTCGAAGTCTGGCCGTCCGAAGGGCGCAAGCAAGAGTACCTTGACATCGCCGCCGGGCTGCGGCCACTCCTCGACGACATCGACGGCTTCATCTCCATCGAGCGCTTCGAGAGCATCTACGAGCCCGGCAAAATCCTGTCACTCTCCTTCTGGCGGGATGAGCAAGCACTCGAAGAGTGGAGGCGGCTGGACCCGCATCGCGCGGCACAAACCATTGGCCGGATGGAGATCTTCAAGGACTACCGCCTCAGGATCGCCGGCGTGGTCAGGGATTACGGCATGTCTGACCGCGAGCAAGCGCCTTTCGATAGCCGCGACAGGCATGGTTAACGTTGACTCCCAGGCGACGTGACACACATTGCCGCCGGAATCTCAGCGACTACCCGCGGCCATATGCGTCGCAGCCTGGTTCGCGATTCGCGCAATGGCGTGTACCAGGACATCGATATCTGCTGGAGAGGTGAAGTAGGCACACGAGATACGCACGGCACTTGGAATTTCGACCGCTCGCTGGGTGATGCGATACTCCTCGCGCAGACGCTGGCTCAGGTCAACACCGGTCTGGCCCTGCAGCGCAAAGGTCACAATTCCAGATGAGTCTTCCCAACGTTGAGGCGTCGCGATTTCAACTCCTGGGATCGCAGCCAGGCGCGCCTTGGCGAGGTTGGACATCGCGGCCACATGCGAGAAGATCGCATCCCAGCCCAATCCAGCCTGGTAGTCTATGGCATCAGCGAGCGCGCCATAGAGATGCCACGCTCGGGTGCCCATCTCAAAACGATCGGCAGTCGTCACGAATTCCATTGTTGGTGGCAACTCGTGCTGGTAATGCGCCCGGCTCCAGTTCGGGGAAATGCCTTCGTACCCCACCATGACAGGCACAATGTGCTCCAGCGCTCGAGGGGCAAACCAGGTGAAGCCAGTGCCTTTTGGCCCACACAGCCACTTGTGACCGTTGCTGATCACGATATCAGCATTGAGGGTCCGTACATCGACCGGAAACTGCCCGACTGATTGCGCGGCATCAATTGCAATGAGTACCTCCTGCCCGACTACCTCGCGAAAAATCTCGACTGGAGCCCGTGCGCCCGACTCACACGAGACGTGGCTGACGATAACCAGGCGAGTCCGCGTGCTGGTCACCGCGCGCAGCCGTTTTGCGAACAGATCTGGGTCATGCGTCAATTCGACGAAACGTAGCCGGGCGCCACTGCGCTGGCACGCCGCGATGAACGGGATGACTAACTCCAGACCTTCTTCAGTGGTCGTGATCACCTCATCACCAGGTTGCAATTGCAGGCCCGCGCTAATGAGGTTAACGCCATCACTAGCATTGCGCAGCAATGCGACCGCACTGGGCTCAGCGCCCAGCAAGGAGGCCACCCGCTCCCGCGCCCGTGTATAGTCTGTGACTGCCCGCGGTCTTGAAGCCATGCCATCACGCTCGAAAGCCCGAATGTACTCCAGGTGTTTGGTCAATATTGGTTCTGCCATAATTCCAAGCGTACCGGTGCCAAAGTAGGTCCAGTCCTGCAAAGCCGGTAGCGCAGCGCGTATTCTGGGCAGGTCATAATCATATGTTTGGTCCATCTCTGCCTCCTTTTCAATGCGTGACTGTACGCGCTTGCAACCAGGCACCGCGATGACGTTTTTCACAATAGATAGGCGCGACCGCTGACGGCAACAATCACGACAACTTCATAGGACCCCAATATCCTACGCAAATCGCTGTGATGATAGAAATGCAATATCATGGCGGGTCTCCCCATCCGTAGCGAGGTCCGCCAGAATTTCACCGACTGCCGGCGAAAACTTGTAGCCGCGCCCGGAGAAGCCGCAACCAAAGATGACCTGTTCATGGGCCGGGTGACGGTCGATGATGAAATCGCCGTCGCGCGTATATGCATCCATACAGGTGATATGCCGCATCTCTGGACCACTAGCTCCAGGCATATACTTGTCGAGAGCATCCCGGAGCGCCTGGATCTCGTCCGCACCAACCGTACGGCGAATGGTGCGAGCAGTTGTCGTCTCCTTGCTGCTCACGCCGATCTTGAGTCCGATCCCGTCAACGGCGGGCATGCCATAGAAGTTGCCCTCCGGCACATATAGTAAGAAGTCCGGCGCGCCACTCTCCGCTTTCCACCAGTCCGGTCGCGCCGGCTCGAAGTAGCCATTGATGCTACGGATGACCTGAAACGGCAAGCTCAGACCTGGCAGCAGATCGGCGGCCCAAGCGCCGGTCGCAACAATCAGCCGGTCTGCTGTGTATTCCCCTGCTGTCGTGTTGACTTTGACACCAGCACCGTCGATGTCCCAGCTGAGGACTTCTTCCGAGGCATGAATCGTCGCGCCGCGCTGCCTGGCAACCTCGATATGTGCGATAATTCCGGCTTCTGACCAGAGAAATCCAGCGTTCGCCTCGTAGGTGGCAAGCATGCCGGTATGGAGGCGAAAACCCGGAAAGCGCTCAGCGAGATCCGTCTCGCTCAAGATCTCCCAAAAACCTCTCCGCTGCATTTCTTCGGCGTCGGACTGAAAATGTGGATCGCCGCCGGGATGTATCAGCCGCACTTCCCCGACGATACTCAACAATTTACGGCCAGCCTCCTCCTCAAGCATGGCCCACAGCTCAAAGGCCCGGTCGGCAAGTGGAACATAGCCGTCATCCTGGATCGCTGATCGGCGGATCATGCGGTGATACCCGTGAGAAGAACCCTGATCGTGGCCAGGTTGGAACATATCCAGCCCGAGCACTCGCCAGCCACGTTTTGCCAGTTGATAGATCGTCGCACTCCCCATCGCGCCGAGACCGACAACGATCGCATCATACGAGGTGGTCATGTTACCTTCCGTTCTCTTATGAAGCCATCTCCACAATGTAACGCAGTATCGCTTACGCCAAATGCCGTAAGCGAGGATCGAACGCATCACGCAACGCGTCACCCGTAAGATTGACCGTTAGGACGGCGAGTGTGATGCACAGACCCGGAGCCAGCACCTGTCACGGGTGCTGCTGGAGATAGATTCGCGACTCGTTGATCATCGCCCCCCATTCGGGGATTGGCGGCTGAACCCCGAGACCCAGAAACGACAGCGCCGCAAGATTCAACATGATAGCGCCCAGATTCGCGCTCGCCATGACGATGATCGGGCCAATCATGTTCGGCAGGACATGCCGCGCCAGTAGGCGCCGGCGAGACATGCCCGCGACGATCGCACTTTCGACGTAGCCTGAGGAAAGCTCCCGCAGAAGTACTCCGCGGTACACCCGCGCGTACCACGGCCAACCAGTCACCGTCAGCGCCAGCAGCAGGTTTCTGAATGATGGCCCGAGGATTGACGTCAGCGCCAGCGCTGTCACGAGCCCTGGCACAGCCAGCAGCGCGTCGATCAACCAGCCAAGCGTGAGATCGAGCAGGCGGTGGCCAGTTGCCATGGCTGCGACGAAGAGGCCGATTACGCTGATTGCGACGCTTACCAGCGTCGCCCCGAGCAGCAGGCGCGCGAGGAGGTCCCGGCCGTAGCCATCAGTACCAGCCGGATGGGCGAGCGACGGCCCCTGCAACCTGGCTGTAACGTCGTGGCTCAGAGCGTCCTGCCCCCAGATCACCGGCCCGAGCGTCGCCAGCAGAGCCAGAGTAGCAATCGGGAGTAGTACGAGCGGCGGCTTCGGCAGGCAACGAAACCGTGCGGGAGCCTGTTCGATTAACACGCGCCGGCTGTGGACCATCATGTCAGACGCTCCTCAGCCGCGGATCGATAAGCGCAACCATGATGTCGGTCACAAGATTGGCGACGACAAAGATCGCTCCCGCCGCGATCGCGAATCCAACAACGACTGGAGTGTCGCGTGCCAGTGCACTATCAACCGCCAGCTTCCCAATGCCTGGCCAGGCGAAGACGTACTCGATCACCGCCGCGCCAGTGAGCAGGCCGGCGAACTCCAGCCCTAACACAGTGGAGATCGAGACCAGCACATTAGGCAGGACATGGCGGCGCGCGATCACCGTGTCTGGCAATCCCTTCATGCGGGCGACGGTGAGGAAGTCCGCGCCAAGCACATCGAGAGCTGACATGCGCGTCAGCCGCGTCAGGACGGCAATGTTCGGGAGCGCAACAACGATTGCTGGCAAAATAATGCCGGTTGGCGTCAGCGAGCCGAATACCGGCAGCCACCCTAGGCGCACACCGAATAGGTACATCAGCATCAGCGCAACCCAGAAGCCGGGAGCCGCCGCACCAGCGACCGCCAGCATCTTCGCCAACCGGTCAACTGGACCGCCACGCTTCCAGGCAGCCAGCAATCCGAGCGGCACAGCGATACCACCACTTATCGCGGCGGCCACCCCGGCCAGCGCCAGGGTGGCCGGCATCCGGTCGCGATAGAGTTGCGCAACTGGCTGGTAGCTGCGGTATGAGCGACCGAAATCCCCATGCAGCGTGCGCCAGAGCCAGCCC
>JACCZH010000016.1 GCA_013696045.1 Chloroflexia bacterium | reverse complement strand
ATCAGGAGCCAGATTCCGAATCCCACGCCAGAGACATTGTTGCTGACATACGCGAGGATTGTAGCCAGTAACGCTGTTGTTACGCCGATGGTTGCGCCGGTCAGGGCAGTTGGTCTTTGCCGCAAACCGAGCGCGAGCACTGCGCCCAGGACGAGCCAGGCGACAATGCCACCGAGTAACGCGAGGCGCTGGGCATCGAACTGAAGGTTTGCAATTGCCCAGACCGCAAGTTCTCCGGGGGAGCGCCGGATAACGATGTCCGTCAGATCAAAGGGCGGGAAAGTGGCGAACCCGGCTGCATACCCAATCCACCACAGCCCTAACGTCGCGATGAGCGACAGAAGTCCAAGGAGCATTGCGAGAGCGGGGCGAACGCGGATTGAATCGGTATCGTTGGACGATGTGGCTGGGTTGGTTGATTGGAGACCGGACAAGGACGCTCCTGTTCGTGCTGATTGGCCGGGGCGTGCTCTTACGCTCGCCCCGGCTGGAAACTATGGGGATCTCGACGGTGGAGCGCCGGTCGAGGGATTCTTTGAGCCGGCCTCGCCGCTCCTAAGCACCCGAGTGGCATATTCCAGCTGGCGATCGTTGAGCTCTTGCGTGGATACACCATTTTGAGAAGGATGGACGCTGAACGGCCGTTGTTCCGCGTTGAGGCTCACAATCACGTCGGGACGGATGCCGCGGCCCTTGATCAGGTTGCCTTCTGGCGTGAGCCATAGTTCCACGCCGAGCCAGATCGTGGAACCGTCGCCAAGCTCGAACTGGTGCAGGACAGTGCCGGTTCCGACCGTCACCTCACCAATGACCGTGGAAACACCGGCCGCCTTGATCGCGCCGGAGACGATCTCCGACGATGAGGCGGATCCCTGGTTGATAAGCACCACGAACGGCGTGTCTCCAATGTGGGTTGCGCCCTGTTCGGAGCGATGCTCAACCCGTCCACCATCGCGGGTCTCGCTGATGTACACCACGGAGTCATCGGGCACGAACATCGACGCGACCTGCATAGCCTCGCGAATGAAGCCGCCCGGGTTGTGCCGCAAGTCAAGAACAACACTCTCGGCTCCGGCTGCCCTGGCTTCCTCTAACGCGCGAGCCAGATCGTCGCCCGCGCCTGACGTGAACTGTGAAAGCCTCAGAATTGCGATATTGTTTTCGAGCATGGTCCATGAAACCGAGGAAACGGTTATCTGGCTGCGTGTCAAGGTATGGGTTATGCGCTCTTCCTGGCCGGGGCGCTCAAATGTCACCTCAACAGTGGAACCCTCAGGACCCCGAATCTGGGCGATCACTTCTTGCAGCGTCTGTTCGGCGACTTCCTGGCCCGCGACGGCGACGATGATGTCGCCTGGCTGAACCCCGGCCTCGAACGCTGGCGAGCCTTCAAAAGGAGTGACGACGACGTACTCTTCATTCTCAGTCGTCTCCACCAGAACTCCAATGCCAACATAGCTGCCGGATGAGCTCTCGCGGTCCATCTGTGTTTCCTCGGCGGTCAGGTACCGTGTGTGGCCTTCATCGCCGAGCGTGGCGAGCATTCCTTCAATGGCCCCAGTTAGCATCTGATCTTCGTTGATCGCGCTTTCGTCCACGTATTCAGCGCTAACGACTTCCCAGGCGCGGTCGAAAGCGTCAGGCGCAGGCTGGGCGGCGCCCTGGACGGCTACCTCGGCCGGCGGACCGGCGACAGCGCGCTCAAAGACCATGCCGCCCGCAAACGCGGCGAACATGCCGCTGAAGGCGAACAGGACGATCAGAGCGATCGACGCGAGCTTCGGCTTGCTGGTCCGGCGTTCGGCCCGTTCAGCGGGCTGCCTCCAGTCCCCAGCGGGCGAGACGCGCGAGGCTGGCGTGTTTACGGAATCATGTTCTGCAGACATTACTGTTTCTCATCATGTAAAACGGATACGATCTGCGGGGGTCGTTGTATGTCGTCGGGGCGTACACTCCTGTGAAGTATACGTGGCAATGCTGAAATGTAGATGAAATTGCTTCTCGCTGGTGAGACAGCATGCAGGAAAGATCCAAGAATATAGGAAGCAGTCACGCTCATGACAACCTTCTATACCCGAAAAGGTGACCAGGGATATACGGATCTGCTTGGTGGCCGGGTGGCTAAATACGACGCGCGACCGGAGGCATTTGGAACAATAGATGAGGCGACAGCGCAGATCGGCTATGCGCGCGCGATTTCCAGTTCAGAGCGCACGGCGGCCATTCTGGTGGATGTCCAGCGCGATCTGTACTTGATGATGGCCGAATTGGCCTTCGCGACGGACATGCAGCAGGATCGATACCACATTGCCCAGGAGCAGCTTGACCGGATCGAGGCCGAGACGGACCGGCTATCCGAGGACGTCCCGTTGCCGCCACATTTTATCTTGCCTGGCGACACCGTTCCCGGCGCGGCTCTGGATGTAGCTCGCACCGTCGTGCGCAGGGCAGAGAGGCTGGTGGTGAAACTCTTCCATGAGGAGGAAGTTAGCAATGAGCTTGTGCCGGCCTATCTGAACCGGCTCTCATCGTTGTTGTTCATCCTTGGCCGCTTTGAAGACCAACAGGCGGGCATAACACCGACCAGGGCCAAGCAGGATTAGACGAGGAATCGTTTTCAGGCTGCGAGGCTGTGTAGCCGGATGGCGCCCAATATTGCTCGGCTACTAGCGTAGATCGCATTTCTGTGTTACTGTATCCACGAAGTCAGCTGACCTGCCTAAGGTGGTAAGGACCGGGAACTCCTCTCCGACATCCCCAGGGCCAGATCTTCAGATGACGCGGAATGTTTTTGTCGTCGCCGATGCGATGACGTGTCCCAGGGAGTCCAAGAAAAGATGGAGCACTCGGATATCACCCTTAATTGCAGCGATTGCAATTCAGAATTCGTGTTCACGGCAGGTGAGCAAGCGTTCTACGCGGAAAAGGGTTTCACGAACCAGCCACGACGTTGCAAGAACTGTCGCGACTCGCGCAAGGCTGGCAGCAGCCGTGGCGGAGCCGGCATGAGCGGTGGCGGCGGCTATGGCGCGGGCGGCGGCCAGCGAAGCGATCGTCAGATGTTTCCGGCGATTTGCGACGAGTGTGGTCAGGAGACCATGGTCCCGTTCCAGCCAAGCGGCAACAAGCCCGTTTACTGCTCAGACTGCTTCTCGGCGCGCCGGCAGCAGTCAGCCTATCCGCGGTACTAGACGCGCCGCGCAGCGCACCAGCAGTATGAACACAGGGAAGCCGGGCAATTTGCCCGGCTTCTTTGCGTACGAGCTTGTTGGCAGGGAAGGGGTTGGGTCTTCTGAGCCATCCTTTTGATTGGGCTCCGAACAGATTCTCAGGCAACGAAAAATCTCTCTCGAAGCCGTCGAAAAGGCACCTCATAGATCCTTCGTTGCCGCAGGATGACAATCTTGCCGCGGCTCTCAGCCATGGAAATTCTTACCTTGATGCGAACAGGAAGAGTCGTGCCGCATCTCCTATTG
>JACCZH010000010.1 GCA_013696045.1 Chloroflexia bacterium | reverse complement strand
GTCCTGGACGTGGCTGAGATTCCCACCTTTGAGATGTTGCGCCGCTATGACGTTGAGGGTGACGGGATTCTAAGCCCTGACGAGAAGGAGGCCTGGTTCCAGGAGATGCTTCCACAGCTCGAGCCGTACATTGAGCTGACCGTTGCTGGGCAACGGCTTCCGCTGCGCGATGTTGAACGTTCTGTTGAAGTGCTACCTGGCGAACAGGGCTTGCCGGTTTTGCGGGTGGAAGTGCTGTTCGAGGCAGACCTCCCGGCAGATTGGGAGGGCGCCGATGGCTTCTACTCTGACCGTACCTATGAAGGCCGTCCAGGATGGCGCGAGATCGTCGCGCGCGGCGGTCCGGGCGTCGTTGTCACCGATTCAACCGTGCCTGAGACTGGTGTGTCGGACGCATTGCGCTCGTATCCAGTTGATTCCATCGATGACCCGTTGTATGTCACCAACGCAACGTTCCGGCTTGGGGAGGGCGATGGCAGGATTGAGGACAATTTCCCCGGGGTTGTTGCCAGCCGGGCCGGCAGTATTCCGGGTGTGGGATGGCTAGCGTCGGTGTTCTCCGCCGAGCGGCTGACGCCGGGAGTGCTGGCACTGGCGTTGGGGGCGTCGCTGCTGTGGGGCGCGGCGCACGCTTTGACGCCGGGTCACGGCAAAGCCATCGTAGCGGCGTACCTGATTGGAACACGCGGGACTGCCAGACATGCGGCGTTGCTTGGCCTGACGGTTACGCTCACCCATACGGCCGGTGTCTTTGCGCTGGCGCTGGTGACTCTGTCACTGTCGCGCTATTTCCTGCCGGAGGAATTGTATCCGTGGTTGAGCGTTGGGTCCGGGGTGCTGGTCGTGGCAATCGGCTTGACCTTGCTCTATGGCCGCACGCTTGGAAATCGGGGAGCCCCGCCCGGCGCTACCGTGCACAATCACGGCGGGGCCAGTCACTGCCACTCGATACCGACCGGCGATACCGTCACGACGCGCAGCCTGCTGGCCTTAGGAGTAAGTGGCGGTCTGGTTCCATGCCCATCGGCGCTGGTGCTGCTGCTGGGAGCGATTTCCGTTGGACGGCTGGAACTCGGTATTCTTCTTGTGCTGGCATTTAGCGTTGGACTGGCTGGAGTGCTGACCGGGATAGGGTTGCTGGTGGTCTACGCACGCTGGCTCCTGCGACGATTCTCATTCGAGCCGAGGGCGCCCAGATTCCTGCCGGCCGCGAGCGCAGTGATCATCTCGATCGCTGGCATCGCGCTTCTGGTCGATTCATTAGGACAAACAGGGGTGCTGTGACCGACATACAGAATAATGAAGACATGCCTCGACAAGAGACCAGCGAGTGGCTTGAACGCTGGGACGAGTACTGAGAGCCAGTAGCGACGGGCGGTGCGCCCGTCAGAGGAGATCTACTGGCCTTCTGGCAGCCTTCAAGTCCAGTAAGCTCAGAGGAGCGCAGGCAGTGGATCGTCAACGCCGAGCGGATTGCCACGGGGTTGATGGAACTCGCGCACTTGCCGGCCTTTGTCGATCCGCGTCATTTCCGAGTGGGTTTCTTCTGTGAGGGTGATGTTGCTCTTGCGATTGAATACGAACGTCACATCGGCGCCGAGAACGTCGAGGCTCTTCGGGTCTCGCCACCATTGCCCGGTCAGGTGGACCGAGCCGGAGGCCCATCGCTAGCGCGCAAAGCCGCCAAGCGGATGCTAAGGATGCAAGAGAACGAGCTGCCGGCCGACGAAATTGTCCTGCCCTGCCGTCCGGACGCGACCGACGAGGAGATCACCCACGCTGTGTTGGCGACAATGAAGGCGTCACACGCTCTGGAGTTCGACATAGACATGGATGAAACTGCGGCGTGGGAAGTCGTTTAGGTGTTTTCTTCATGGGGATCGTCCTTGGGGCAGCTTCCCCAGTGTCATCTCGACCCAGCGGGTACCCTGTCGTCGAGATGATACCCATGAGGACGCAAAGTCGCTGTAGTACAATCCTCTGCGCCGGGCTGCGATCAGAGCCGGGAAGTTAACCATTCGCTCAAAAATGGTGAAAGAGCTATTGTGAGAATCCTCCAACGCTGGCTGCTTGTCGCGATCGTCGCCCTCTTGACGATTACCGCTCAACCGTTTGACGCGCAAGCGTCGCCGGATTCTAATGATGATTCGGAACGGTCCGCGGAGACTGACTCTCCAACAGAAATGCAGGAGCCTGGCGAGCTCATCGTCCGGCTGAAACTGGTTCTCCGCGATGGGGATGACACCCTGCGACCCGATGGCATGGGTTCGCAGCAGTCTACCGCCAGACTGCTTGCCGTGCAGGTCGGTGACGGCCTCGTCTCGCGGCGTAACCTGACGGCTTCCGGCGACCTGCAGGTTTTTTCCTTTGATAGTGCTGGAGATGCAGGCGCGGCACTTGAACTACTGCGAGACGATCCTCAGGTTGATTTTGTGGAGCCAAATTACCTTCGCGAGCTGCACTGGGCGCCGGTTGACGAAGAGCTTTATGCCGATCAACAGTCGTGGGTCGAGGCGGTGAACCTGCCGGAAGCCTGGAATATCACCACTGGTGACCCCGAGCTCATCGTGGCCGTCATTGATAGCGGCGTCAGCGCGACGCATCCAGATCTGGTTGACAAGCTTGTGCCCGGATACAACGCGGTTGATGGCAGCGACAATTGGGCCGACATCAGCGGTCATGGAACGCACGTTGCCGGGATCATCGCGGCGGCCGGGGACAACATGGCCGGCACGGCTGGCGCGGCGATGGACGTCAGGATCATGCCGATCCGGGTGCTGGCCGACAATGGCTCGATCTCGGTCTCTTCGATTTCCTCGGCGGTTATCTGGGCGGTCGACAATGGCGCGGATGTCATCAACCTTAGCCTGGGCTCCGATCAGGCATCCGAGACAGAGCTAAAC
>JACCZH010000561.1 GCA_013696045.1 Chloroflexia bacterium | reverse complement strand
AGCTACCCGGTGAAACGTCCGTCCCAGACCATTTCAACTGATGACCTCATGCCTTGATCTGGTCCCAGGGGATGCTGAGCCGCATGCTATACTCAACGGCAAAATAGGGTCACGTGCTCGGGGCGTGCCGCGAAGGGCGTCGTGAGTTGGAAGGGAGCCATTGGTTGACCTACGTTATTGCCGAACCCTGTGTCGGCGTAAAAGATAATTCATGCGTTGAAGTGTGCCCTGTCGATTGCATCCATTCTGACGATGCCAGCGACATGTTCTATATAGATCCCGACGAGTGTATTGACTGTGGCGTCTGCGCCGAAGTATGCCCAGTGGAAGCAATCTTCTTCGAAGACGATCTTCCCGAGCGCTGGTCTAAGTTTCTCGGAATCAACAGCGAGTATTTCCAGAATCGGTAGGCTTGGTATTCAGAGTACACAAAACCGCTCCGTTCGTTTGAACGGAGCGGCTTCTTTCCGCCAATGTCATCCTGAATTGTCAATCTACTGCTTTGGTATGGTCAACCGCACCGCATACAACGTGTTCTCCGCGATCACATGCGCGATACTGCTGGCTTCATCGAAGACGATATCGGTTGCGCCAACCAGTGAAGGTGCGCCGGCCGCCGGAATAAACTGACGCATGACCGTGCCGTCCTGGTCCATGCAAATGATCCGGCCATCTGATCCGCTTATCAGATAGAACAATTGCCCTTCGTCACCAGCCATAAATGCCGACACCCCGGAAACAGGTGGAGCGACACCCGCCATCACCGTGCTCTCAAGGGCAGACCGGAAAAAACTGAGCATTTGCCCGTCATGGAGCGCGACGTGTATGCTGCCGTCCACAATAAGGTCAACGCCGTTTCTCAACGCATCCTTGGCTACCCCGGCGGTCCAATCCTCGGGTGGCGCGCCAAAATCGAGTGAATCGAATTTCAGGATCTGGCCGGATTCGGGGGTTAGCATGTACAGATTGCGGTCAAACGCCGCGATCGCCGCTACATTTGTGTAGCCCTCCGGCGCAACCGTTCCGAGCGCCGTCCTCTGCCAATCACCGGTGGATAGATCGAGCGTAAAGGTGTTCTGAGAATCGATGACCAACGGTCGATCGTCGCCCCAGTCGGCAGCGAGCAGAGTGCCCACCGGCAAGCCACCTACTTCGTCACCAGGCTTAAGCAGTTCGATCAGGGACCCAGTTGTCCGGTCCAGCTCATACAGACCATCGGTCAAAATGAACACCCGGCCGTTGCCCGCGAAGAGCCGCGGTGTCACGCTTTCCGGAGCAGCAGGCACCGATCCCATGACCTGTACACTGGTCAATCGCTCGACAGCCATCAGGGAATCAAGCATCTGGCTGACCGCGAGCTGCTCGTCCTGGATGCGCTGGAGCACATCATCATCACTGGCTGTCGCCGCCATCGTGTCGAGCGCCTCCTCGGCATCAATCAACGATTCGTAGGCAACCAGGGTATCCGGTGTGGTCTCAGCTTGAAGGCGGACGGCCGCAATGCTCTGCAAGCGTTCGTCTATGCCGGCGGCTCGCTCCTGAACCCGTCCGGCAAGCTGGCCATACACGAGGGCGCCCAACAGTGTCACCACGGTGATGGCAATTGCGACCATGGCGATTCCACTAAACTGAAATCGCGGGGACACTCTCCGAATTCCTTCGAAACGAGGTGTTTGATACGTGTCTGCCCAGCGCTGCAAGTGCGGCAGTCCGAGCGTGCCATCATCACGCGGCCCGTGAATGGGACGATCGCGCTTTGTCACTTGCCAGACGCCTACCACGGCAGCTGTCAGGCTCAACAGCAGTCCAGCAAAAATTTCCACTATTCGACCTCTGCGAGCAGGCTTGACGCGGCGTTTGCGGCCGCGGGCGCCTGCGGATGTATTGCTAGTTTCACTAGTCGGGACAATTCCTGTGTCTGACGCTGAAAAATGTTGTGGCGGAGGAGCGAGATTGTAAAAGCGATTATGTGCCCCGCCAAAGTCGTCGATCTCGATCGTGGGAAAAGCGTCCGTTCCGGTCCATCTGGATTGTCCAAGATCAAGGGTATCGAAATGATCACCCTCGCGGCTACCGTTTCGGTCCCAATCCTCAAAGCTTGCAACGTTGTCATCGGCCCGCCAGTGTCCGTCATTGTTGCGTTCCCACCGGTGTGTTGTCCTACTGTCGCCGCTCGCGAGTGGTCCGTCAAGAGGCAACCCAGGAAAATGCATTGGTCCACGCAAAATGCTTCGGTTGTCACGGGTGGGTGTCCGCGCGATCCGACCTGCGTCGAGCTCAAACACCCCTC
>JACCZH010000560.1 GCA_013696045.1 Chloroflexia bacterium | reverse complement strand
GGATGGTACCGTATTCTCAGGAATGGTCGAGACATTGATGCAAAAGGAGACACCCTTGGCGAACAGTGGAGTGCAGCGGCTAACCGGAAAAACAGCGCTGGTCACCGGAAGTACGCGAGGTCTGGGCCGCACAACGGCGGAGTGGCTGGCCCGTGAAGGCGCAACTGTTGTTGTCAATGGGCGAGATGATGGGGAGACTCAAAAGGTTGTGTCGGCGCTACGGGATCTGGGCGCGCAATCCTTTGGAATCGCCGCCGATCTCTCCATGGTTGCCGGCGCGCACCGGCTCGCCGCCGAAACACTGAGACAGGTTGAGCGGCTGGATATTCTGGTCAACAATGCTGGCATGAGCTTTATGGAGCCGTTTCTGGATGTAACCGACGAGCACTGGGAATACCAGACCAATGTCAATTACCGCTCGCCGTTCATCTTGTGCCAGCACGCGGCGCGGCATATGATCGACGCCGGTATTCGCGGCAGGATTGTCAACTTCAGCACCATTGGCGCGCACGGCTGCCACGCTCAGGGCGCGGTGTACGACGCGGCCAAGGGGGCAGTCGAGACGATGACCCGCAATCTCTCCTTCGAGCTGGGTCCGCACGGAATCAGTGTCAACTGCGTCGTTCCCGGAGCCATCGCCGAGCGGCCAGGCGCGGACGGCGACACACCGGCCTGGCAGCGCTACGCCGGAAACAACATCCCGTTGGGTCGCGTGGGCCGCGCCGAAGACATTGCCGCTACGGTGCTTTTCTTCTGCCTGCCCGAGTCAGAATTCATCACCGGCCAGTCGCTCCTGGTCGACGGCGGCCACCGCGGCTGGCTACCGGAGAGCACGGCGTAGGGCGTAAGAGCAGTCATCGTATAGATTGTAGTAGACGCGCAAATTACAGCGCCTTTCGTTGCAATTGTCATCTCAACCGCGGGGTACTTCGCGGTTGAGATGACAAACGATTTGGAAATCGCTCTATTGCGCGGCTACGACAGAATAAACATTCAGTCATTTACAGCCAATAACGGGGGCAGCCGAAGTGAGCGCAGACGAGCTCTTCCTCGTGGCGGCTGAAAGGCTTATTGGGGTGGTATAGCGGCGCTGAGTGGACGGACCGCCGATCCATGTCCAGTACAGCCGGGTCGGCTTCGAGCGCGACATAAACGGCCGGGACCGCAACGAAGCTCCTTCCCAGACCCAGCAGGCCACCAAATGCGATGACCACATAGCGGAAGACGACCATGTCGTTCTCTGCTGTACCATCGGGCTGAATTTCGGCCAGCAGGTCTTCGATGATTCCGGTCTCTTCGCCGTTGCGGTCGACCACCGTTGCCCCGCCACAGGTGGCGGCGATTTCCGGGTTCTCATGGCCACACAGACCCACCAGCAACGAGACCGAGTCGAACACGACCACCTTGTCATCCGAATCTGCCTCAACCGGCCCACGCACCAAGGTTTCAGCGCGCGCGGCAGTTTCGGGATCGGTCCAGTTCGTTCCGATGTGGACAGCGTTCTGGTCGGCGAAAATGCGGCGGGCTTCGCTTGCCTGCTGTGAGTCCGGAGTTGTTAAACCGATGAGAACCGAGCCTGCGATGATGCGCTGGGAGAGATAGTCCGCCTCGTCTTCTCCATAACCAAAACGCGCCAGTGCCGTTAGCAGCGGACGTGTCTCGTCGTTGGGGGTGATCGCCTTGCCCTCGGCCGATTCATTCCAGCGGGAGACCGATTCCGAGCCGGCCAGGATAGCGCCTAATGGACCCGCCACAAGAAACGCGCCCTCGTTTGGAACAACCAACGACACCAGATGCATCAGCCACTCGCCGGCCTGATCGAGAGCTGCTTCAGACAGGGCTGTCGCGACAGCAGAGGCCGCGTTCGCCGCGTCAGCGTCGGGCGGGACCTGTTCGCGGACGATCAACGAGACTCCTTCTGGCGGGGCTGGACCGTCCTTCAGGTCGGCCAGCGCATGGTTTGCGTCGATGACGTCTTCAAAGAGGCCGACAACGGTTAGCTGTGGACCGGCGTTGGTTTGGGTCATGACGGTTATTCCTGACGACTCATGGGTTCGGGCTCGATGGTCTGGATATGGGTCACGGGAGCGCTGGGAATCGGCGGTAGCGTGCCCGAGTAGGGCACGTCAGGATCTTCGGCGCGCGTTTGTAGCAAGCTCTGAACCAGGACTTGCAGGGCGGCAGCCACCGGAATGGCGAGCACCGCGCCGATAGGCCCGAGCACCAACCCGCCGACCAGCACGGCCAGAATAACGGTCAACGGCGTCATGCCAACCGCGTTGCGCATTACCCTCGGCACGAGGACCGCGCCTTCAAGCTGTTGTAGCACCAGGGCAAATATCACTACGGCAACTGCCTTTTCCCAGGAATCAGTGAGCGCAACGATCACCGCCGCCCCGCCACCAAGGATCGGCCCGACAAAGGGGATGATTTCGGTGATGCCCGCCCAGATGCCTAGCGCAAGCCAGAATTCGAGGCCAATGATCCGGTAGCCAATTGCAGAAAAGATTCCAATGGATGTGCACAGGATGAACTGGCCGCGCGTCCACCCTCCCAATTTGGCCTCGATCTCGTCCCACATGGCGTGGGCGCTGGCGCGCCGGTTGAGCGGCACGAACCCAAGGGTCAACCGTTTGATAATCGCCTTCTCGGTCATCCAGTAAAAGGCAACGATCATGACCGAAAATGTGGTGAATATCAGGCCGAACACCGAAGTGACGACGTTCAGCGCGGTAGAGCTCTCTACGTTTGGACTTTCGCGGAACTGCTCGTAAGCGACAGCAACCCGGTCGAGTGAGCGCACTCCGGTTGTGCTGAGAAATTGATTGTTGCTGGCGGCGGCCTGGTCGCGCAGGCTTGCGACAATGTCTGGGATGCCGTTGACCAGCTCGATAACCTGCCGAGCCACCGGCGGAACGACGAGATACAGCGTTAATCCCAGCGCAGCCAGAATCACGGCATAGACAACCATAATAGATTGCCCGCGCGCCAGGCCCATACGGCGCAGACGTGAAACAAACGGCTCGATCGCGGCAGCCAGAATGATCGCCAGAATGAGAATAATGATGATCGGACGAATCTGGATCAGCAGCCAGGACACGGCGAGCACAAACAGGACGGCAACGGTGTTCATCATGACGCGGGTGGTTGTCATTGTCGGTCACGCACCTGCAGGCTACCTGACGGATGGTCACGATGCTTCGACTGTGTCAGTATCATAGCGCAGTCACCATCCCGACGATTCTCCTGGAGATTGAATTGTGAGGAACATGAGCGAGCAGATACTAAACATCACCGGCCAGCGAGTTGCTTTGGGCCCACTGCGGCGCGATCTGGTCCCACTGTATACGAAGTGGCGCAACGACTTCTTTGTCCAGCGCACCTTTGGCGATCTCCCGAAACCGGTCACCGAAGAGCAACGCATGAAATGGTTTGAGGACCAAACGGGCTCAGACGCGCACTGGTTCACGATCTATGAGCTGGATTCGTTTCGTCCAATTGGCACGACCGACCTCTATAACATTGACTATCGTTATCGAATCGCTTCCTTCGGCATGCTTATCGGCGAGGCCGAGGGGCGAGGCAAAGGGTTGGGCAGCGAGGTCGTGACCCTGATGATCGACTACGCTTTTACCGCGCTGGGTTTGAACAACGTGATGCTGACCGTCTCCGAGTACAACCTGGCCGGCCGGCGCGCGTACGAGAAGGCTGGCTTCCGCGAGTTTGGCCGTCGCCGCGAAGCGGACACGATCGGCGGACAGCTCTACGACGAGATCTTCATGGACATCATCGCCTCCGAGTTCGAGAGCCCGGTGCTTGGCGAGATTTTTGTTCCGGACGAGCCGCGATCCTGAGGGTCAGACGGTGGCCAGCTTTGTCGTCTGTCGGCTACCTCGACGATTCGCGTCCATTATTGTCAACAAGCTTCGCTGTCAGATACACTACTCTTGCTCACTTTGAGCTCGACCAACAAATAGTAAGGCAATCTTGGCTGTAGTCCAGGCAAGGTGAGGATTCACGCATGCACTCCAGCCGACGCATCACGGTCGCCGCGCTTCTGTTTCTGGTGCTCTCTCTTCTGCCACAAGCCGCGGCGCAAGCGGAAGCACCCGGCAACGAGCACTTTCAACGCACCTGGGCACGCACTGATAAGCCAGTCGCTGACGGCCAGGTAAGCCGGACCTGGATGTGGGGCCCCGAGGGCTTCACCGGCGAGATCCAGGAGCCGTACGCGGAATCTTCCGGTGGTCTCCGCACCGTCCAGTATTTCGACAAGTCCCGGATGGAGATAACGACTCCGGGTGCTGACCCCAATTCGATCTGGTACGTGACGAACGGCCTCTTGGTCGTCGAACTCATTTCTGGACAGATGCAAGTTGGGCATTTCGTTTTTGATCCCCGTTCGCCGGCAGAGGTGAACGTCGCTGGCG
>JACCZH010000558.1 GCA_013696045.1 Chloroflexia bacterium | reverse complement strand
AACGTCATCAGATACGGGCAAAATGAAAACGCTTCCTGAAGACGCTGTCCGGGTCGGACGCCATAGCGGCCGGCAGCCGGAGAAACCTCCTGCACAACCCGGCCATCAACCACCGCTACTGTACTCGTCTTTGTATTCAGTTCAGGATGTTGGACCAACTCACAACCCAGGGCAAACCGCGGCATAAACACACACGCTACTGCCATACAGAACCACCTGCGCTCTGCGTACCGCTATCAATCTGTAGACAGCTTCATCGTATCAGAACATATGTTCTTATACGAGGTGTGTCAGATTGTCAGCAGATTGGGAGATTTGGGTTGGCCGTTACTGGCCGGGTCGAAAGAGACGGCCACACCGATCAGGAATCCGGTCGCCGGTCAGCGACTATGTTCTACACAACACCGGCAAACGTTATCTGGAGCCGGACTCCACGTCGTGCGTCAGAAGGATCGCCTCAGCGACATCACGCAGCGATTTGCGGTGGTCCATGCTGGTCTTGCGCATGCGGTTGAAGGCGTCAGACTCACTTAAACCTTGAATCTCCATCAGGACGCCTTTGGCCTTCTCGACCAGCTTGCGGGTTTCGAGGGCTTCCTGGAGATCGCTCACTTGCTGCTCAAGATCCTGGAACTGCGCGTAGCGCGCCAGAGCCAGCTCGATCGCCGGGGTCAGCTCGGTATCGCGCACCGGTTTGACCAGATAGCCAGACACGCCCGCGTCCTTGGCCTGGCCGATCAAGCTGCGCTCGGAGTAAGCAGTGAGGAGCACGACCGGAGCGATGCGCTCCTTGATGAGGTCGCGAGCCGCGGCTACTCCGTCGATGCCCGGCATCTTGATGTCCATGATGACCAGATCGGGCCGCAGCTTATGGGCAAGCTCGACCGCCGTTACGCCATTTGACGCTTCGGCAATCACTTCGTATCCATGTTGAGTGAGCATTTCGCGAAGGTTCATACGGATAATTGACTCATCATCGGCGATGAGGATTCGTGTTGCAACCATGGGCATCATCGCCCGAAACTGTCTGTCATTGACCTGGCCTCGTCCTAGCTGGGAGCGATTAACGTTATGATTCCAGCGTAAAGCACCACGAACACAGGGCCGATCAATTGTCGAACCAGTCCTGGCTACCTCAACGTTAGGATCATCAGAAGGAAAGAGTCGGGGCGAGAGGATTCGAACCTCCGACCACCGGTACCCCATACCGGTGCGCTACCGGACTGCGCCACGCCCCGTGCGCCAGAGTATACCAAAGGGTTCTGGGCAATTGTCGCACTTGAACAGGCTGCGGGGCCGGTCACACAACGGTCCCGGCCCCGCTTGCCACGTTCAATGAATTACTTGACTTCGGCCTTCGCGCCGGCCTCTTCGAGCCGTGCTTTGGCGGCTTCGGCTTCTTCCTTGGTCACACCTTCGCGAACCGGTTTCGGAGCCGCGTCGACGACATCCTTGGCCTCCTTGAGGCCCAGGCTGGTCAGCTCACGGACTGCCTTGATGACCTGCACCTTGTTCGCGCCAACGTCGGTCAGGATAACGTCGAACTCGGACTGTTCTTCCTCAGCGACGGCTGCGCCGGCATCTCCACCGCCACCAGCAGCCGCAACCGCCATCGGCGCGGCAGCTGTCACGCCGAAGCGGTCCTCAAGCGCCTTCACGAGCTTCGAGAGATCAAGAACCGACATTTCCTCAATAGACGAGATCATCTCGTCCATTTTCTCCTGGGTAACTGCCATGATGTTCAGTGCCTTTCGTATAAGCGACCGGGTTCATAAACACACCCGGACCGCCAAAAAATCTATGCGGCTTCTGCAGCTTCCAGTTGACTTGCGCGCGCCTGCAACACGTACAGCAGCGATCGTGGCGGGGCGGATAGCACGTTGACGATGCTGTACAACGGCGACGCGAGACCACCAACGACTTTGCCGACCAGCACATCACGGCTTGGCAGGTTAGCAATCTCGTCAACCGTGCCAGCGTCGATCATCTGACCTTCGAGCATGCCGGCGCGCACCTGTAGGATGCGCGAGGTCCGGACAAAGTCGTTCACTATCTTTGCCGGTTGGGCAGGGTCAGCATAGGCCAGAACAAGCACCGTCGGTCCCACCAGCGACGGCTCAAGATCTGTCAAATCGTTTGCCCGTGCTGCGATCTTGGCCAGCGTGTTCTTGGCAACCTTCACGTCAGCGTCGTGCGGTCGCAGCTGTCCACGCAGTGTCTGCAAATCAGACACCTTCAGCCCACGATAGTCAGCGACAATCGTGAGAACCGAGCGGCTTAGCGCCTCGGTAAGTTCCGCAACAACGGCTTCTTTTCTCGGAGTTGGCATGGCTTTTCACCTCCTTCCAAACACCATATCGAAACCGAACGAAAAACGCCCCCGCGCCAGGAGGGCGACGGGGGCGTGAAATACCACACCGAAAACGATCTACGATCGTTCTCCCGCTAACCTCGGCCGGATGATTAAGCCCGTTACGGGCACCGGCTGTCTTTGGCGCGTGAACTGAACCAGGTTATCAGGCGGCTTCACTCGCGGCAGTCATCGTTTCCTGCACGTCGAGCGGAATGCCCGGAGCCATTGTACTGGTCAGAGTAATAGATCGGCAATAGACACCTTTGGCGCCGCTCGGTTTGTTACGCTGAATGGCGTCGGTTAGCGCGTACAGGTTGCCAAGAATCTGATTGTCGTCGAACGACTTCTTGCCGATTGCTGTGTGAACCAGACCGGAACGGTCGTTACGGAACTCAACCCGGCCACCCTTGAGGTCACCGATGACGTCCGGCAGGTCCTCGGCAGCACGCACGACCGTACCTGAGCGCGGATTCGGCATTAAGCCACGGCGCCCCAGAACGCGACCGAGACCACCGACTTTACTCATCTGGTCGGCCATGGCGATCGTTGCGTCAAATTCCAGCCAGCCATCATTGATCTGCTGCACGATGTCGTCGCTGCCAACATAGTCAGCGCCGGCTTCCAGAGCGACACGCGCGGCATCACCGATGGCGAAGACCAGCACGCGCACGGTCTTGCCAGTGCCGTGCGGCAGGGTGACGGTGGAGCGGATGGTCTGGTCAGCCTGACGTGGGTCAATCCCGAGTCGGTAGTGGACCTCGATAGTTTCGTCAAAATTTGCGTACGTCATCTGACGCAGTAACGCAACCGCTTCTTCCGGAGCGTATAGCTTGTCTTCCTCAAGTAGCTCGAGTGCCTTTGTGAATTTCTTAC
>JACCZH010000557.1 GCA_013696045.1 Chloroflexia bacterium | reverse complement strand
AGGCTGGTGGAGGGACCCCAGGCTCGACACGTTCTCGTGGCTGACGGACTGGGCGGGCGATCTTGATGCCCGGCACGAGCGCTACAACCGGGGGGTTGAACCTTTTCTGAAACGCTGGAGGGACAGGTTGCCGGCGGAGATTCGTCAGCTGGTGCTCAATTTGCGGCCAGTTTACCGGGAGGTTGTCGCCGAGCTTGTTGAAGCGCCTGAAACCCTGATTCATACCGATCTGCACCTGGACAACATCGCTTTTGACGGTTCAAACGCCGCGACGGTGATCGACTGGCAGGGTATTTCCAGAGGTCCCGCTGCCATTGATCTGGCTGCATTTCTCTCAGCATCGCTCGATTCCGATACGCGACGGGCGACAGAGAGCGATCTGCTACGGGTGTACCACGAGCTGCTCATTGCTCACGGAGTGACGGACTACAGCCACGACCAGCTCTGGCGCGACTACCGGCTGGCGCTGCTCTGCATCCTGGCCAACATCGTGAACTGGCTCGGGTCGGTCAATCTCGACAATCTGGCCGGCCGCGAGCTGGCGCTGACCCGTGCCTTCATCGACGATGACTGGTTCTTCTCGACGGTAATGGATAACAGGGCCGGCGAGCTGCTTGCTCGCTAAATCACCCATTCTTGCCCGGGCAACGTACAGTTAAGAGAAGCCATATCGTCGATAGAGCCGCGCCCGTGGAGATAGACCGTGCCTCAGCGACCCGCGCAGGTTGGACAAAACGAGGATGGAATACGTGATGCCGCCGACCAGCGGGCAGACCTTGGCGCCTGCCAGAAGCTCGTTCAGAGTTACGGTCAGGAAGTGCTGCGCACGGCCTATCTGCTGACGGACAACCGGCAGCGCGCCTGGTCCATCGCCCGGCAGGCTTTTCTGGATCTGTTCAAAGAGCTGCCCCGCCTGAGCGATGACGTTGATCTGCGCGCCAGATTGCTTGGTCATACCGGGCGAGCCTTTCTCGCGCCATCTTCACCGGACGCTGAGCCGAGCCTGCCGGTTTCAATCCCGCTTGAGGGCGTTGCAGAGCGGTTTCACGTGGACAACGTGCGCTCGCGAACCCGGGCGGCGTTGATGCTGCTCGACCCTGCGGCCCGCCTGGCGTTGCTGTTACGCGATTTGAACACTTTGGAAGTCGAGCAGGTTAGCGCCCTGGCGCACCAACGTCCCGATGTCCTGGCCGCCGCGCTTGAGGCGTCCAGGCGGCGGGTCCGCGGCTATGTCGATCTCCCGGCACATGAGCCCCTGCGAGCAACCTTGACCGCGGCCGGCTTCGACGCTCCAAACGCCAGCCTCTGGCCGGCGCTTGCCGATGACGCAGCCGATCTGCTGCGCCGCGCCGATGGCCGTTCCCGGATGTTGACCGCCGGTGTGCTGGCGGCGGTCACCGCAGTTCTGGTAATCGCGTTGATGGCCTTGTTCGGCGGCTCGCCTGATGAGCGTGCCGTTGCCGAGCCCCTGACCAACGCGCTGAACGACCCCGCGCCATTCCCAACAATTGCCGCGCCGCGCGCGGTAGGCACGTCGCCAGCACGCAGCGTCAGGATACCGTCGCCGGTGACGACTGAAATCGTGCCGGACACGCTGCTGCTGGCGCTGGAGGACACGCGCGCCTCGGATGGCCTGGCGCATCTGGCCGAGTTCCGGCCGGAGCTCTCGATCGCGATCCGGCCGCTGGGAGAGCGGCTGAGCCCGACGCGCGACGAGTGGCCGCCGCTGCTCTCGACTGACGGCCGGCAGCTCCTGATCGTGCGCTACGAGTCCCGCGGTGGCGAAACGCGCGTCAATATCGTCTCGTTTAACAGCAGGACGCTCTCAATGAATTGGCAAACCGAGCTCACCCGGCTGCCGGGCGCTGGCTCAATCGAGCGTAAGCCAGATATGTTCGTGAGCCTGGCGGTCGATGACGACCATGTCTACGCCAGTTTGCATCCCTGGCAGAGCGCCGAGCTCATCCGGGTGGTTGTGCTCGGCCTGACGAGCGGGCAGGTTGTCAACGAGTGGCCGGTCAATATGGCTGGTCTCGCGGCCAACGATGTCCGGCTAATCCTGCCGCCAGGCGGAGACCGCTTGTATCTCTTCGCCATCGTTCAGGATGGCGCAACCGTGGGCGGGGTGATGCAACTGGGGTATTATGGCTACCAGTTGCCGGGGGGCGAGCAGCTCCACTCCAGGTCGTTGATCGAGAGCGACGCCAACCGCGTCTTCTATATGTATCAGGGCAACATCACCGCTGACGGCCAAAGCATGTATGGCCTCACCCGTGGAGCGAGTCGCGGATCGCTGGCGCTGCAGTTCTTTGACCTGTTCAGCGGCGCGGCCCAGCCGCCCACTCAGATCTCGTTCGGGGTCGATGGCGGTCTCGTGCCGTTTCAGGAAGCCGCGTCGCACGACGGCCGCTGGCTGTATGTCTTCTCTCCGCTCTCGGCCGAGATGGCAATCGTCGATTTGCAAACCCGCAAGCTGCTCGGCATCATTCCGCTGGATGTCCAGCTCGGTTCCGGCGCCGGGCTTGCGGGAGCCAATCCACGGGACAACACCATGCAGATCTCGCCGGACGGCGCCCGCATGTATGCAATTGGCGGCGCGGCCGATGCTGGATCAAGCACGTCCGGCGTGTGGGTTATCGACACCAGCGCCTGGACGGTGACGGACCACTGGCTGCCGGAAAGCAACCCCAACAGGATCCTGCTCAGCGGCGACGGCCAGACGCTCTACCTGCAGGAACAGGGCAGTCAACCTGGCGCACCAGCCGGCCGGTTGTGGGCCATCGACACCGCCAGCGGCGAGCAGATTCTGGACGACAACCTGAGCTTCCTTCCAGAATCGACTGAGATCGAGCTTCAATTTCTGGCCGGCATCTATCGCAAGCAGTTTGGCCACAGTCCGAATCTGGCCGATGTGCGGCCGGTCGATAACCGCGCGTTCACCAGCCTGCCCGCCATGCAAGCCACGCTGAACCCGCTCAGCATCCGCGCCGGCGAGCCGGTGACGATCGACGTGCGCTTTATCAATCCGCTCTCGAAGGAGCCGCTGGTTGAGGGCAGCGCTGACACCCGCTACCAGCCGTCGAGCGGTGTGCGAGCGGTTCTGACCAACAGCACCGGCGAGGCCGGCGATATCATCCTTGATCTTGGCCGCCTGGGTTATGCCGAGTATCGCGGCACGGTCGTCATCCCGGGACCCGGCGACTGGACGCTCAGCCTCGTCAACGACTGGTCGTCGCCCCAAAGCGCCGGCCGGCTCATCACCACCAACGCCACCGTCCAGGTCCAGCGCCCCCCGTCCGTCATCGGCGCCGGTTCCTTCAACGTCGTCCCCGAGGGCGACCCCGGCTACTACAGCCCGGCGCCTCCGGACCCGTAGGGGGCATCTTGCCTTTTTCCTTCGTACGGGCTACGCCATGCGTCGCCCTCGGCGCGCCAGCGCCGCCGGTTTTGACTAAACGGAGCATGCAGCAGAGAGCCGGGCCTGCGGCCCGAGGGCGACGCATGGCGTAGCCCGTACGGATTCTGCTATTGCTCCTCACGACAACGTCTCCGCAATCCTCTCTCTCTCCACCGGAACCACCTGTTCCCCCTCATCCGGCAAGTCATAAAAACGAAAAATCAGATACCCCGCGAAGACGACCAGCCCGGCCACCGGCCCAACCAGCCTGACGCCCAGCGGATTCTCCGGACTGTTCCCCAGCAGCAACACCAGCGCCAGCATGAGCGGAGCGAGCGAGCCGACCGTCTTCTCGACAAAGGTATGCCCGCCATAGAACGTTGCCTCACGCCGCTCGCCGGTCTTGCGGGCGTCGTCGTCGCAGATGTCGGCGATCAGCGGACCGGGAAAGAGATAGACCGCCGCCACCGGAGCACCGGCAATCGCCATTGCGATGATCACCTGAGCCGTCAGCGGCACGCCCGGTATCAAGCCCGGCAGCGCGATTACCGGGAAGGCCAGCGCGGCCGCCAGCATAGCCACACGATAGGCGTGCCGCTTCGAGGTTCGCCGCGCGATCCAGGCAAACAGCGGAACCGCCGCCGCCATGGCCACGATGGAGACGCCGGTGAGAATCGCCACCCAGGTACCCTCGTTGTCCGACTCCAGAATGGCGTTCACATAGAATGGCAGCATCCCCAGCAGCATTGTCAACCCGACCAGAAAGAACACGAACGAGGGCAGAAAGAAAAGAAAGTGCGTATTCGAGAAGGTGGTCTTGAGCGATTCGCGCAGCGACATCCTGGATGGAGCCTGAGCGCGGTCCACCCGCTTCCAGACGCCGGCCACCCCAATATAGCGCGTCACCAGTGCCAGCCCTGCCATCGCCGCCATCACCGGGAACCCGAACCTGTCCACCAGCAGCCCGCTGCCCACCAGCCCGATTGCCGCGCCACCAATACCGAAATACACGCTGAACGCCGCCAGGCTCACCCGCTCCTCGCTGGTCCGCGCGATCTCCGGCTGCAGCGCGGCATACGGCCCATGCACCAGCGTCCCGAACAGGTGAAACATCTGAAGCGCCACGAAGAAATACAGCGCCGTCATCGCTCCGCTGGAACCCTCCGGCGGCACAAACATCAGAAACGCAAACAGCGCCCACAACGGCGCTGCCCCCACGATAAACGGAATCCTCCGCCCCCACCTCGACCTCGTTCTGTCGCTCCAATATCCGATTAGCACATCATCAAACGCCTCGATAAACCTCCCCGCAAACAACAACAGACTCACCGTCGTCAGCTTCAGTACCGCCTCCCCGTCTGCGCCTTCAGGCGGCGCGTAGAAGTACACCAGCCACACATTCCGGCTCTGGTTGAGGGCTTCACCGCCGATCCCGCCGGCGGCGAACAGTATTTTGTTACGCAGGGGAAGGATGGTCACCGGTGGCCTCGATACTCCTTCGTCACTTTGTTGTGATGGAGAGCAGTATCGCATACGATTCCCGGAGAGGATACCTGAGAAGAAGCGTTTCGACTCGCCAGCAGTCATCCTGGACAACCCCTCTGGGAGTTGCTGACTACCTAGAAAGGACGCTCATGAATAATCTTGGCTAACTCATTGCGATCGCCTGTCCAACAGCCGCGTTTAGAGCTTCTGTCTCGCTCTTGTCGCAGAACAGCCTCTCGAGATCGTTGTGGTGACCAACCATGTAAATACGTACCAGCGGGGTTTCCAGGAATCCCTTCTGGAT
>JACCZH010000443.1 GCA_013696045.1 Chloroflexia bacterium | reverse complement strand
ACGAAGGATCTCGGTGCAACACCATGCCGGTTAGACGGAGATCCTTCGTTCCACAGGATGACGCGTGAAGGGTTCAGAATGACGCTCAAAACGTCGTTGTTTTCCAGGCAGATCTATGCATCAGGCTGGCGATCCACCTCGCCATTAACCTGCTCATCCGAGACGATAACGCCATCCTTCATGCGGATGATACGGCTGGTCATAGCGGCGATACGAGGATCATGGGTCACGATGACGAACGACTGCTGGTTGCGGCGGTTAAGATCGACCATCAGGCCCATAACCTCGTCCGCAGTCTCGGAATCGAGGTCCCCGGTTGGCTCGTCAGCCCAGACGATGGCGGGCTCGTTGACCAGCGCGCGGGCGATCGTCACTCTCTGGCGCTGACCACCGGAAAGCTCGGCCGGCTTGTGAGTCGCCCAGTCGCTCAACCCCACCCGCTCCAGACCTTTCAGCGCCTGTTCACGGGCCTTCTTGGGGTTGACGCCGCTCACGACCAGCGGCAGCTCGACATTCTCAACCGCCGAGAGCACCGGCAACAGATTATAGAACTGGAAGATAAAGCCCATGTTTTGTGCGCGATACTCGGTGCGGTCGTTGTCGGAGAGCGTAGCCAGATCATTGCCGGCAATTTTGATAACCCCGTTGTCGATCGTGTCCAGCCCCGACAGGCAATTCAACAAGGTTGTTTTTCCACAACCAGATGGTCCCATAATGGCCACCATCTCGCCGCGTCCAACGTTCAGATCGACTCCACGCAGCGCGTTGACCCGGATTTTGCCGGTGTTATACGTCTTGACGACATCAACAGCTTCGATGGCCGCTGTCGCGCTGACCATATCCTCATGCTGAGTTGTCGAATTGGAAACGGACACAGACACTGTGTATCCACCTTTCTTCACGCCTCAATCCCCACTGACCAGGCGTTTATCCCCGGCAGTCGTCTCTGACTGGTCGGTGGCACAAGGCAGGCTACAAAATTGCCCTCACCCTGCCTACAGACACGTTGCGACTGGTAAGTAAATCACAGCACCCGAACGGATGTTTGGTTAGTTTGTGATGGTAGCGTTAGCGAAGGATGAGGGTTTGGGTTTCACGTGAAACGGAGCCGAGAGCGCCGACAAAAGGCGAACTCAATCTACTGCCATGCTGGAGCCCACAGCAGGTACATCGAAGAGTCGCAGAGATGTACACTCCTCGTCGTTTCGCGATACATTGCTCCTGGCATGTCGCCTAAACCGGTGCATGGGACGAAGAACAATACATCGCTCAATTACGAAGATAGAACTTCTCGGATCAACGGCGACATTTCATTGTGACGCCTGCGCCTGGGCGCTGAAGAGGTACTACCTATTCCCCGCGTTGATCGCGGCGCGTGTCAACACGCGGTTCAGAGTGGGGCTGGTGTGGATCATCATCGAACTGCTCGGGGCGCATGGAATGGGTTTCGCCCGGACGTTCGGTAAAGGGGTCGCGCACGGCGGGCGGCTTGGTCCAATGATAGGGCAGGTTCCAGTAACCAGCCAATGCGGTCTCGTATTCCTCACTGAAGGGCACTGACGGATCGTATTCGGGAGCGTCGTGCAGCTCCTCCTTGGCGGCGTCCACGGTGATCGGGTCGTTGCCTACCTGATCCCAGCGCAGCGGCGCGATCAGGTGCTTGCGGCCGAGACCAAGGAACCCGTCGGTTTCGAGCTCCAGGAAGCTATTCTCCGTGTGGAACTGGTCGATCATGAGATCGACAACGTGACCGAGCTTCTCGCCGTCACGATCGACAACCTCGCGGCCTTCGAGACCTTCAATCTCTCTGGGTAACTCCGTTTGAGCCTGGCTGGCACGAACGTATTTCATCTTCTCTCCTCCATGGCGTAACGGTTACCGTGGGCAACTACTTCCACTATACGCCAGTTTCCCGGTCAGGGAGAGGTTTCGGAGATCGCCTCTTCGCGTTGAATCTCGCGCCAGGAGAGGCTCTCCCTCCACCAGAAGAAGAAGCCCAGCAGCGTTATCGGGAAGTAGAGCGCGGCGTGGGTCACAACCGCGTAAGAGAGTGCCGCCTCGCGCTGGATGCCGAGCGCGCCGGCCAGCACCAGCATCACACCGGCCTCGAACGGCCCGACATAGCCAGGGGACGAAGGGATGAGCGTCGCCAGGTTCGCCACGGCCGTGACCATCAGAATGGCTGACGGCGAGAGATTGAGGTTAAAGCCTTCGGCAATCATCAGATACATCGATGCTTCCAGGGTCCAGGCCAACACGGACGCACCAGCCACGATAGCCAGGTCCTGTCGCCTGCGCAGGATGCCGAGACCTTCAATAAACGAATTCGCCATGCGCTCAACCCGCGAGCCGAATCGCTCCGGCAACAACCCGACAGCCAGCCCCACCAGCCGGACTCGAATGTCCGCCGCAAAGACCATCAGGAAGAGCAAGAGGGAGCCTACAACAAACAGTCCGGTCGCGATAAGAAAGAGATTGCGCAGATCGGTCGTCAGGGCGATTGAGAGCGAGGCGATCAGCATAAAGAGCACCATTGTCAGACCGTCGAATATGCGCTCAACGGCGATGGTCGCCAGCGAACCGGTTTTACGCACCTTGAAACGGACCGAGAGAGCGTAGGCGCGCACCACCTCGCCAGCGCGCAGCGGCAAGACGTTATTGGCCATATAGCCAATGGCAACGATCGGAAAGAGGCGTCTGGGGGTAATGCTCTCAATCGGACGCAACAGGTAGGCCCAACGTACCGCCCGCACACCGACCCCGGCAAAATAGGCCGTCAATGCCGGCAGTAGCCAGCGATAGTCAGCGCTGCGCAACGACTCGCCGATCAGGTCGAAATCCTGGCCGCGCAGGGCAAAATAGATGAAGATAACGCTGATGCCGAAGCCAAACCAGACGCGCCACGCCGCTCGCAAGATCAGGTGTCTTTCGGACATGCGCGCGACGCCGGGCTCTCGTCCGGCTGCCACAAAGACATGCCCATGCTGGATCGCGGATGACTACGCATGCATCCTGTATAAAACTGCACTGAAATACCCAAATACCCGTCTATAACCGTCGCGCGGCCACGTTCGTCCTTGTGGTTACTTCGGAGCGTCATGGCCGGACCCCGCAGGTAAGTATGCACTGCCGGAGTGAGGTTACGGCGTTCTGGATGGCGGAAGGGCAGCACCCATGCACATCAACGTAGGCCAAGTATGTTTGATTCACGACAGAGGAGGCGGCTTGCCCCCTCCCCTGCCAATATTCGATCGTCATTCGGTATCGCGAGCGCCAGCGTTGACGCGAGAGTGGGCAGGACGGACGCGAGTTGACGTGTCTATAGGCATTTGTATGCCGATCAACAATCTCGACTTGACTATGACGTTGTGGAGAAGCGAACTCTGTTCAGTTTGTCATACAGAAGCGCGACCTGTGACGGCTTGGCACGGTGCTGACATGCTTTAAGTATAGTCTCTCCGCCACAGCCTGGGCGGATCGAGGAACTGAGTCCACATGTCCGCTCATTGTGGCTCCTGACGGCACGCCAGAAGCAGTCGAATTGTATGGGCTTATAAAGGGCCCTGAACCCGTGAAGGTCAAAAACCATGTTTTCCCTGCGGTCCGTCTCAGCCAGCCATTTCCGACGGCGCAAGTCTTCCGCTCACCGCGCGTCCGCCTTTATTCCGCTCGTGTTGGCAGTCGTCATGACACTCTCTATCTGGCCGGTCTCCTCCCAGAGCGCAACCGCGCAAGGTCGCCCAGTTTTTCAGATTAGCGGTCCTGAACAGGTCAATGTTGGTGAACCAATCACCTTTACGCTCACGGCCAGAGGGGTAGCTGCCGTTGGCGGGTATGAAACAACCGTCCTCTTTGACACCTCTGTTGCGACATTTCATAGCCTGCAACAACGTGACAAGGATTTGACGGCCGTCTATGGCCGTGACATTGAGCCGCTGGCCGCGGTCGAAACACCGTATGGTGCGGCAATTGGGTTAGTCTCGTGTCCGGCTGCGGACTGCGTAACGCCAGCGGGACCGCAAGGGAACGGCGGCGGGCGCGGCGATGTCGAGCTCGCCACGGTGACAATTGGCGCATCCCAGCCTGGTGTCCTCGAAGTCCGGTTTGACGCAGTCAAGGTCG
>JACCZH010000434.1 GCA_013696045.1 Chloroflexia bacterium | reverse complement strand
TAATATCGCAACAGCCCTAAGCACCATCGTCGTGATGGCGTTCATTGATGTGCGACTCACGATCATCTCGCTCGCCATCGCGCCGGTGTTCCTGCTTATCACCCGCAGGGTCGGCGCCATTCGGCGTGAGATCAGCAAGCTCACCCAGCAGAGCATGGCCAACCTGACAGCCACAACACAGGAGACGCTGTCGGTCTCCGGTGTGCTGCTGACGAAGACCTTTGGGCGGCAGAGTGAAGCAATCTCGCGCTTCTCAAACGAGAATGAATCCCTGGCGGCACTCGAGATTCGCCAGCAGATGATCGGCCGCTGGTTCTTCATGATCATCTCGGTCTTCTTCTCGATCACGCCCGCTATCGTCTACCTGGTCGCCGGGCGAGCCATTATTGGCGGCGGCACCGATCTCACCATCGGTGGAATCGTGGCCTTTACCACGCTCCAGAGCCGGCTCTTCATGCCGCTTGGCCAGTTGCTCAACGTGCACGTCGATGTCCAGGGCGCGCTTGCGCTGTTTGACCGTATTTTTGAATACCTCGACATGGAGCACGAGATCACCGACCGGCCAGGCGCGATCACCCTGGAGCCCGCAACGGTGCGCGGAGACGTCGTTTACGATCATGTGAGCTTCCAATATGATGTGCCTATCGACACTGAAGACGCCGAGACGACCGATCTGGCGAACCGTCTGGCGCTCGACGACATCAATATCAACATCAAGGCCGGCCAGCTTGTCGCGCTGGTGGGCCCGAGCGGCGCCGGCAAGACGACGCTCACCTATCTCCTGCCTCGTCTCTACGACGTTACCAGCGGCGCGATCAGAATCGACGGCCATGATGTGCGCGACATCAAGCTCGAAAGCCTGGGCGAGATCATCGGCTTCGTCACCCAGGAAACCTACCTGTTCCACTCCAGCATCCGCGACAATCTGGCCTACGGCCTTCCGAATGCAACCGACGCCGAGCTCAAAGCCGCTGCCAGCGCGGCGGCCATCCACGACCGCATCGCGGAGCTACCCGACGGCTACGACACCATCGTCGGCGAGCGCGGCTACAAGATGTCGGGCGGTGAGAAGCAGCGCCTGGCCCTGGCGCGAGTGATTCTGAAAGATCCGCGCATCCTGATTCTGGATGAGGCAACCTCAGCCCTCGACACGCACTCCGAGCGCGTCATTCAGCACTCGCTTGAGACGCTCATGCGCGACCGCACCACCATCGCCATCGCCCACCGGCTGAGCACCATCCTGGCCGCCGACCAGATCCTGGTCATCGACGCCGGTCGGGTGGTAGAAAGTGGCACCCACTCCGAGCTAATCGCGACAAGCGGTCTCTACGCGTCTCTCTACCACGAGCAGTTCAGTAACGCTGACCGTCGAGAGCACGAGTTGGCAACGTTCAGTTGAGGCTGTGGCGACGTGCGAGCCAGACGCCGGCCAGAACGCCAGGTGTGAAGAAGAAGTGGACTGCCCGGCTACCATCCTGACCTCCGCTTACGGCCACCAACCATTTGACACCTGGTAAGCGGAGCTGCAGGTGACGATCCATCGCTCCGCCGGGATGCCGAAGATCGTGTAGGTCTGGACCGTCACGATGCCGGACGCCTGCTCAAGTCCCCAATTGCAATCCGGATCGGGATCAACGCTAACCACGCTGATCTGGGTCGTTGCTACCTGGTGTGGGATACCACGGGAGTACTTGATCTCATTCCAGGCAAGCTGCGCCGCCTTCGCCTCGGGCCCAGACCACTCCGCTTGCCGTTCGGGGATGACGAAACGCGGCAGCACCACGCCGAGAACGAGAAGAAGCATCGATCCACCCAGCGCAATCAAGAGTTTGTTCATGGTTGGTCGCTCGTCCCTTCGACACAGTAGATGCTTTCATTCGGACGAACCTCGATCTTTAGAATGGGAATGCCGACCAGCGTGTAGGACTGCATCTCAGCCCGGTAGTTTGGCAGAATCCCTTGAGATGACCATCTTCCTTCTGATTGATCCCCAATGATCTCCAACTCGACCACACGCCATTTCCTATTGACGATTCGCTGGCCGGGTTCACTGCCACAGGCTATTCGCGCTGACAGCAGGGCGTCATCCGCCGCCAAACGCTCGGCTCCGCTGAAGTGATCCACGCCACTGTCCACCGCGTTCAGTCTGTCAACGCCGACCGAAGCGGTTGCGATTACCAGCCCTACGAGCACAACGACGACGACGGACACAACTGCTATGATCTTCGCCGCCATGCTACCGCCGTCCACCCCATCGGGAAGTTTGGACGGCAGACCTCAGTGTATGTGCCTGCCGTCACCTGGTGACCGGCGCCATTGCCTGACCGCACTGAGGGTAAACAGATGAGGCGGTTGGATTCCATGATCCGGGAGTAGATTCGGCGTCAACCAGGGGTGTAGTTTGCGTAAACCTTGGGAAAGCTATGCGCCTCCAGACGGCGGGTACTCAGGATCGTCAGCCGATTCTTGAGGTAGTAGAAGACCCCGCCGCGTTGCTTCGGTGACCACGGCGCGCCGTCCACGGACTCCGAGCTTTTCGCCGATGTGCCGGACGTGCGCCTTGACGGTGCCTGAGC
>JACCZH010000426.1 GCA_013696045.1 Chloroflexia bacterium | reverse complement strand
AAGATAAGGCGCATAGTCGATTCAGTCTGATTGAAGGGAGACACCATGAACTTTTACGCACTGTTCTACGAGGTCGTCGATGATTATGTAGAGCGTCGTGCTCAGTTTCGCGACCAACATCTCACGGTCGCCAATGAGGCCGTCCAGTGTGGCGAGTTGTTGCTCGGTGGCGCTATGACTGAGCCGGACGCCGCCTTGCTCGTGTTTCGCGCGATGGACCGATCGGTTGTCGAAGCGTTCGCCCGCAATGATCCGTATGTTGTCAATGGGCTGGTAACCCGCTGGGAGGTCCGGCCCTGGAACGTTGTCGTCGGCAATGAATCCGCTGATGCCTCGGGGAAAAGAGGTTTCCGGTGATCGCGCGTGTCTGGTCGGCGCGAGCGACGCCTATGCAGTCTCTCGAGTATCTCGAGCACTTGAGGTCACACGTTTTGCCGGTCGTGCGTGAAGTAGATGGATACGCTGGCGCCACACTCTTGCAACGGGAGGTATCCGGCGAGGTTGAGATTGTCGTCACTACCTGGTGGTGGTCGCTGGATGCCATACGAGCATTCGCCGGTGACGACCAGGAGGCGGCTGTCGTCGCCGGCGTAGCGGCGTCGATGCTGTCCCAGTTCGACCAGCGCGTCCGCCATTACGATCTCGTTGTGCAGGACGAGGTGTAGCGAATCCCCTACTCTACCTCGGCCCAGGTGATGCAGCCGGGCAGGAAGGGCGTGACCAGCTTCGGATGGCGCGGGACGACACGGACCGTGAACCCGTGCCGGCCACTGCCGCCGTTGAGGTTAGTCGTGGTCTCGAAGGTGCGCCATCCATCGCTTTCCGTTCCAGACGGTTGCATCGGAGTAGCTTTGGCCCTGATGATATCGCCACGGGTGTCTACCTCGCCCAGATAGAGCTCGACTGAGACGTCTTCCGGCGAGAGTTCGGCCAGATAGACCTTTGCCCGCGCCGTCAGGCCGCTGCCTGATTGATACTCTGGTTGAACTCCGTCGGCGACCGGTTGAACCCGGATCTGGTCCCAATTCGCCGAGAGCTTGCTCCGCCAGATGGCCAGGTCGCGCGCGGCGTCCATGTTGGTGGCCCGGAACTCGTGGTTGCGGGCGTTGGCGGGCAAGTATGACGATGTGGCGTATTGCTGCACCATGCGGTGCGTGTTAAAGAAGAACGTCAATGATTTGAGTGACGCTTGCATCCGCGCCAGCCAGTGGTGCGGCAGGCCGTCGGCGCCACGCTCGTAGAAAGCAGGCGCGACCTCATATTCGAGCAAGTCGTAGAGCGCGTCGGCCTCAAGTCCATCCTGGTACTCGGTATCCTCGTAGGTGTCGCCCTTGCCGATGGACCAACCAATAGGGATGTCGCCCTGAACGGCGTCCTCCCAGGCTTCGTCCCACCAACCGTCAAGCGTGCTGACGTTTAGCCCGCCGTTGGCGGCGGCTTTCATGCCGCTGGTGCCGCTGGCTTCCCAGGGCCGGCGCGGGTTGTTCAGCCAGACATCGCAGCCCTGCACCAGATAGCGCGCCACCGCCATGTCATAGTCCTCCAGCAACACAATCCTCTGGTGGAACGCCGCGTCCGGGAGCAGGTTCGCGATGTGCTGAATCAGGTCTTTGCCGCCTTCGTCGCGTGGGTGCGCCTTGCCGGCAAAGAGGATCTGCACCGGGCGGTCCGCGTCGTTCAAGATGCGTGCCAGGCGGTCGAGGTCGCGCAACAGCAAGGTGGCGCGCTTATAGGTGGCGAAGCGTCGCGCAAAGCCGATGGTCAGGATGTTGGGATCGAGGATAGAGTCAGCCGCGTTGATGTCACTGCGTGGCGCGCCGCGTTGCTCCAGTTGCTCGCGTACTCTCCGCCTGGCGAAGCTGACCAGCTTATGCCTGCGGCGTTCGTGGGTGGCCCACAGCTCCTCGGCGGGAATGGCCTCGATAGCCTGCCAGATCGAGCGGTCGGATGGCTCCTCACGGAACCGCGGGCCAAGATACTCACCGAACAGATCGTTCATCTCACGGGAAACCCAGGAGGCGAGGTGAATGCCGTTTGAGACGTGGCCGATTGGGATTTCCTCGTGCGGAACTCCGTGCCATATTTCCTGGAACATCGACCGAGTGACTGCGCCATGCAGCGGGCTGACTCCGTTGTTGTAGGTGGCCAGCTTGAGCGCCAGCACCGTCATGGTAAACATCTCGTTTTCGTCGCTCGTCCGCTCGCGACCGAGCGCCAGGAATTCATGGCGCGAGACGCCGAGCCGTGACATGTATTCGTTGAAGTAGATCTCCATCAACCCGGCCGGGAAGCGGTCGTGGCCGGCCGAGACCGGGGTGTGCGAGGTAAAGACCAGGCTGGTCGACGCCATCTCGCGCGCTTCATCGAAGCTGAGCCCGCTTGTGTCCATCAAGCGCGACACATGCTCCAGCGCCAGAAATGCCGCGTGGCCCTCATTCATATGGTAGACACTTGGTTTCAGTCCCAGCGCCTCCAGCGCGCGGTAGCCACCGATGCCGAGCATCACTTCCTGCATGATACGCATCTCAGGGTTGCTGTCGTAGAGCCGTCCGCTGATCTCACGGTCCTCGGGCTGGTTTGCGGGCAGGTTGGTGTCGAGCAGGTAGAGCGCAACTCTCCCAACCTGGGCTCGCCAGACTTGCGCAATAATGTGCCGGCCGGGATACGGCACGCTCACCGTGATCGGCGAGCCGTCGGCTTCACGTTCCAGGGTGAGCGGCAGGTTTTCGAATTCGTTCCACAAGAATACTTCCTGCTGACGTCCGCTGGCGTCCAGCGTCTGGCGGAAATACCCGCGCTGGTAGAGCAGTCCCATGCCTACCAGTGGTACGCCCAGATCGCTGGCTGATTTAAGGTGATCGCCAGCCAGAACACCCAGACCACCGGCAAAAATCGCCAGGCACTCAGTGACGCCGAATTCAGCTGAGAAATAGGCAATCTGTGGCCGGTTGTCACCGGAGTACGTCTGGTTGAACCAGGTGTCCTGGGTTTGCATGTAGCGGTCAAGGTCGTTTGAGACACGGTCCAGCTCGGCCATGAAGCCAGTGTCCGCCGCTGCGGCTTCCAGTTTGCCTGGGTGTACCGACCCGAGCATGGCGACTGGATTGTGTCCGGTGGATTCCCAGAGGTCGCTGTCAAGCCGGCGGAAGAGTGCGATCGTCTCGTGGTTCCAGCTCCAGCGCAGATTGTGGGCTAGATCTCGCAAGCGCTCCAGAGCCGGCGGCAAGGATGCAACAACAGTAAAAGTGCGGACGGCTTTCATGGAGTGAATACCCTTTCGGACAGACCGGTTATAGCGGTCAGGGAAGGTTAACGCCCTGCCGTGAATGTTCATCATAGCGGGTAAGCGCCGGCTGCGTGCTCCAGGCAGTCACCAACGCTTCATGGGCAAGATCGTACACAGACCGCGTGTCAGAGACATAGGGTACCAGAGTATGGGAATCGTCGAGAAACCGACCTCTGAGTGCTGAAGACGTATCACATACATGTTATACTCCGTTCATGGATGCATGGACGATCGAGTACTACGAAACGGCTGATGGCTACTCGCCTGTTCTTGAGTACCTGCCGAAGGTGCTCGACAAGTTGGCGATGAAATTGACTTCTTGGAGGCTCTTGGAATTGCGGCTGGGATGCCACATGTTCGTCTGATTCAGGGTTCAAGGCTCTGGGAATTGCGAAGCCGCAGGCGAAACCATCACCGTGTGTTCTATGTAGCGG
>JACCZH010000423.1 GCA_013696045.1 Chloroflexia bacterium | reverse complement strand
ATGGTGAGCAGATGGCGACCTAGACCCACCATCATCCAGACTTGCCCCTGGACCAGCCCCAGAGCGGTCACCCGAACTCGGTGCCCGGTCCCTTCCACTCCGCGAATTCGTCCGGCCAAGATGGTTTCGGGGGCACAAGTCTCGCAATGACCCGCTTTACTTCAACACGACCAGCGGGCGATGGGCCGATTCACGAGGCGATTTTGGTGTGTTGTATCTCGGCGAAACCGATTATTGCTCGTTTATCGAAGCCTTCAGCCAACAACCGGAACCTCTTGCGGGGCTTGGACTCTTTGTCAGCGAAAGCGTCCTCAGAGCAGGCTGTCTGTGCCCGGTCGGGGTCAATCGAACGCTTCGGCTCGTCGATGTAACCATCGGGCGTAACCTGAAGAGTATCAGTGCGGATAACCGTATCTGTGACGGCCCTCACAGTGTGTCACAACGCTGGGCACGCGCATTCTGGGCACATCCGTCTCAGCCAGATGGTATTTACTATAGATCCCGCAACGCCCCCGAGCTCCATTCCATAGCTCTCTTGGACCGCGCGCAATCAGCACTCAACGTAAATTGTGACCAGAATATCCTGACAGCGCCCGGCCAGCTGGCTTGCATCATTGAGTACTTCGAGTGCGCGCGTCTTCCCTAATGAGAACGACCGAAGCGCCTCCTTGTCGGAGGCGCTTCAGTGATGCGGGTCTGGGCGTGGGAGTGATCTAATCCAGGTAGTGCTGCGGGTTCTGGTACACGCCGTCCTTCATGATGATGAAGTGCAGGTGCGGGCCGGTGGATTTGCCGGTGTTGCCCATCGGGCCGAGGTAACCGCCCTGCCAGACGACCTGGCCGACCTCGACGTAGGGCTCGTTCGCCAGGTGGCCATACCAGGTCTGGTAGCCGTTGCCATGGTCGACACCCACCGCGTAGCCCAGACCGTAGTCGTTCCAGCCGGCGAAGATCACGATCCCGCCGTCGGTTGCATTGACCGGGGTCCACTCCTCGTTGGCGATGTCCAGGCCGTTGTGCGACCCTCCGAATTCCTGCGAGATGAAGCCATTGGTCGGCCAGAGAAAGGTTCCAGTGGCCGGGTTGAACGCACCCTCACCGGCAACGGTATCGGCGTTCAGCTCCGACGGCGCGGCGAGATCCGGCAAGCCTACGCCCGGAACCAGGAGTTGTTGCCCAACCTGAAGCACCCGGCCATCAGCGAGGTTGTTGAAGCTATACGACCGGATGGCCGCGGCATCGACACCAAACCGGGCGGCAATCGCCTCGACGTGGTCGCCAGACTGCACCTCGATCAGCGCACCGTTGCCGGGCGGAACGATCAGCTTCTGGCCGGGTGAGATCAGCTCGGGCCGTGGCAGGGCATTAGCCCACACCAGCGTCTCGGGCTCGAGCCCGTAATACGAGGCGATCTCCCACAAGCTGTCGCCGGGGCGAACGGTGTAGGTCTGGATCTTGCCCCAGTCCGAAATGACGGCCCCTGGAATCATCACCATCTGGCCAACCCGCAGGTTGGGAGAGCCGACGATGCCGTTGGGCGGGTAATTAACGATCGTCTCGGATGTCGCGCCATAGCGCGCCGCGATCTTCGCGACAGTGTCCGACGCCACTACCGTATGCAGCACGCCGTCCACCGCTGGAACGATGACCTCTGTGCCGGACGGCATCTCGTCTCTTGGGTCGGAAACCGAGTTTGCCCACATCATCGTCGCGGCCGACACGCCAAACTGGTCAGCGATGTCGAGCAGGGTCTGGCCGCGTGTCGTCTCATAGGTGATCACCCCAGCCTCGGGAACAGCGACCGTTGATGTCCCCGACGGCACGGCGGGGTTCGGGATTATCGGCCGGTCGGCCGTGGCGCTGCTGCCTGCTTCGGGAGTCTGCGTGGCCTCATCGCCTGGGGCCGAAAGAGTGTCTTCGGTCTCAGACGCCTGGGCTGTCTGAGTCGGCGCGGGGACATTGCCGCCCTGACCGGGCTGCAGGTCGCGATCGAGCAAACTGCCAGTTGAGGGAGTGTCGTCCCGCTCGGCGTCCTCGACAACTGCAACACCAGGTTGGCCGGCGTCATCGGATGGTGAATCCGCGCGGTTGAGCCAGAACCCGTTGGACATGACAATCGCGATAACCGCCGCTACAGCAAGAACGTGCGGGATGTAGCGCGCCGGGCTACGGTTCTCCCCCACCGTCTCCAGCGTCGGCCAGTGCTGCCAGCCAGTCGAATCACCCTGGGCCCGGCGCTTGACGGCCGCCGACGACGCGATGAGCGCCACCGGGAAGTCGTTAAAGCCAGGCCGCCAGGCAAAGTCCGGCACAAAGGGCGCCGGACGCCGGCCATCGAATGCGGCAACGGTAGCGGTAGCGGCCTTCACCGTCGGGATGTCGGCGGTATCTTCTTTTACAAAAGCGTCGTCAGTCTCCGGACGCTTCTCTGGCGGCGTCTGCGAGCGGTGTTGCTGCTGGTCCAAAGGGCTGCCCCGTTCCTAACCCGGCCTGCCTGCCCTCGCCACGCAAGAGCGGCACAACAGTGCAAGAATTATGGCCGTCGATGACGCCATTAGGCGTACGTACACTATGCCGTAGGATAGCACTCGCAAACAACCAAATCAATTGTTCCCCATTGTCACGCGGAAACCGCCTATGCAGTCCGAGCTTATGCAGATGTACGTACACCTCAGCCCCATAACGTGAGGCTTGGTGACTTGTCGTCAATGGTTTTGCGGCGTTTGGAGCTGAAACCGTGGCCAACCGGCAATTCGTCAGCCCATTGTCACAACGATTGCGGATGTTAAGGGGGCTACCTTCCTCATGTCGAACGTCGCTCAGCCAGCCCAGGCAGACAGACCGTTCGAGTTTACCGGACGCATTCTGCATATCGATCTCAGCAGCGGCTCCATCGGGATCGAACATCCAGGCCAAGACCTCTACCGGACGTATCTGGGCGGTAGTGCCCTTGGCATGCGCTATGTCTACCGTGATGTTCCGGCTGGAGCTGACCCACTTGGTCCTGACGACATTCTTACTTCCGCCGTAGGGCCGCTGGCTGAGACGCCGAAGTACTAGCGCGACCGGAACAGGCCAAGTTCAGAACTCAGTTGCTTGCGGCGTACGAGGGCAAATGCGCGATTTCTGGTTGTGATGTGCAGGAAGTCGGTGATGCTGCCCATATTCAACCGTTCTATGAAGGAGGCACTGATACTCTGAGAAATGGGTTGCTTCTTCGCGCCGATCTACACATTCGTTTCGATCGCAATCTCATCGCCATCGATCATGAAAGGATGACGGTGATTATCTCTCCATCTCTTCGTGAGAGTCAGTACGAGGATTTGGAGGGCAGGCATTTCGAATTGCCAAGCAGCCCAGCGGTTCACCCGTCGAGCGTTCGACTGCACGCGCACCGTTTGAAGCTGAGATCCCAGAAAGTGCTTGGGGGCCCTTCATACAGAATGGGAAACTCCGAAGATTCCCCTATTACCGGAGCGGAGATTACTAGAAGCAGAGCGGCCACGAGCAGTGCTCGGAACAGACAGCGGAAGCAGTCCACGATTGCCCCGTTTCAGGGATGCGCTCCTTATTTTAGATGTGCATGGGCCAAGTTTGCTCGCTATTGAGCCGAGTATGAGCAGCGTTAATACGTGCTGTTGTTCAGATCCTCTCACCGTCACTCCCTTCATGCTAATCTGCCGGTCAACGTAGTCATCCGAGCTAGGGAAGGAACATCACATGATCGCAACAAGCACCGACATCGGCGTCCTGCGGGAGCGGGTCAAGGAGGCCATCGCGAAAGAGCGCGGCCACATCGTCGAGGTAGCTGAGACCATTCGGCTGAACCCTGAGATCGGGTATGAGGAGAAGATGGCCTCGCAG
>JACCZH010000410.1 GCA_013696045.1 Chloroflexia bacterium | reverse complement strand
AATACGAGGGCGTGCTGCCGAGCCTGCGGGGCGACCCCGAAACGCAACTCGGCTTGGAGCACATCAGCGAGATCAAGGCGTGGATCGAGGAGCGACGGGATGCTGGAAAACCGTTCGAGATCGTGATGGAGGGCACGACTCCCGGCGACGATCCCGACGCAACCCGCGCACAACTCAAGCCCCTTGCGGACGCCGGCGCGACCTGGTGGATCGAGTCGATGTGGGAGGGCGGCGTCGGGTTCGATGATCTCAAGCGCCGGATTGAGCAGGGTCCGCCCGATATCCGATAGTCGGTGCACGCCCGGCCAGACGCCAATTTTCGGTCCGGCGACCATACCGGATCTCCCGCCCTGGAAATCAGGATGTTGCGTTCATACGGGCGTGAAAACGGACATGTAGCCCGACCGACTATTTGAGACTGCTTGCCCCACTTTGCTGCTGCCAAACATCTGTTCAAGGCGAACATAATCTGCTACTATGCGCGCATCGGGGACCCACGTTGTCATTCATTCAATTAGCGGAAGGACTTGTATCATGCGCCGTCTCCTGTCCGTTGTCGCACTGCTCCTGGCAATAAACGCCGGTATGCTCCAGAGCGTTGCCGCTCAGGCTACTCCTGAAGCCGCGCCGACGAATCCGTTTGCCGAGCTTGGGCTTACCCAACTCGATATCACCATCACGGACACCGCCTTTGAAGGTGTCCCGTCCGATCTGGATGCTGGCCGATACGTGGTCGCGTTCACGAATGCTGCCACCAGCGACTTTCATGAGGGTGGCGCCTTCCTGCAATTGCCCGAGGGCATGACGACCGACGAGTTCATGGCCATGGCGGCGCCACCTGAAGCAACGCCAGTCAGTGACGCGGCGACTCCTGAAGCATCGCCTGTGGCTGAAGGGCAAGACGACGGATACCCCCCCTGGTACTACGAGACGCAGATAGCCGGAGGCCCCTACGCCGATCCAGGGGAGACGACCTATGCGGTGGTCGAACTGGCGGCTGGCGAGTGGGTCTTCTGGGCGGAGTACCCGGGTGCACCCCAGGCACCAGTAGCTATCACCGTGAGTGGCGAGCTGCCATCCGACCTTCCTGTTCCCCAAGCCGATGTGACGATCGAGATGTCCGAGTTCGCCTTCGCATTCAGCGATCCGCTGGTCGCTGGACCGCAGGTGATCGAGCTGGCAAATGTCGGCGAACAGCCGCATTTCATCGGCTTCGGGATGGTGCCGGCAGGGACGACGGACGACGAGGTCCTGGCGCTGTTCGAGAGTGAATTTGGCGATCCGGCGGCCTCGCCGGTGGCGACACCGGTAGGCGCGCTGACCTTCGACGACGTCGAGGAAGGCTGGGGCTCCGGTGACCAGTCGGGCGGCGTGACTGCCTGGTACGCGATCGACCTTGATCCCGGCACGCATGTGGTCGTCTGCTTCGTGACCGATCCGGAAACTGGCCTGCCCCACATCATGCTCGGCATGATCGACGTGATTGACCTCGAGTAGCGGCAGCCAGCCGATCACATGAGGAGAGGGCCGTCGGGAAACCGGCGGCCCTCGCTGTCGTCTCCATCCGAATCCGACTGGGTCAGGCGAAACATGGGGAAGGTGTCGGGTTCGATGACCTCAACCGCCGGATTGAGCAGGGTCCGCCGAGGGTGAATACACCGGTGCGTGCCCAGGCATCTGGCCCGGCGTCTTCGAGAACAACGAGCATGCAACTCGCCCTAGCAGCCGCCGAATTCCTGGCCGTTGATCACGATAACCATGCAGCCTGATTCACCCTGGATGGAGAAGAAGCTGCCGTCACCGATCACCGTCAGGGCGTTGGCGTCACCCTCGTCAGCATTGAATGCCTCGCTATCATTTCCCACCGCGATGATGTCGTTGTCGTTGCCAACGGAATTTGAGGCAATACTGTCGTTGCCAACGGCAATCAGGGAGTTCCCTCTGCCGACATCGCCGCTTTCAGCAACGCTGTTATCGCCGATGGCAATGGCGGTGTTGTCGGCATCTTCTTCAACCGAGGCATAACTTCCCTCGCCGACGGCGACAGCGGTCGTACCCTCGATTGACTCACAATTGGCGGAACCTGACCGGAAGATCAGCGCTCCGTTGACATGCACACACATGCTGTGCGGCACTGGCGGCTGCGGTTCCAACCGCGAGCACCACCACGGCAAGCAGGATACTCAAAAGGAATTTGCTTCGCTGGTACATAAGTACCCTCTCTTCCTGAAACACAGCGACCATTCAATGGATCCCTTGCGCACCTCCTGAATCGGTGTCCGGACGGATTCAGGAGGTGCGTTGAGAGCTGCGGTCTCAGGTTTGTGTGCCGTCGATGTGACGCATCAGGAACTCGTATGCGCCCCTGCCGATCGGCGTACCGAGCTTCTCGCCCTCCGTCACCGCCGCCATGAAATGCACCCCGCCCCAGACCCTGCTGAGGCCACATTCCCGCACGAAGTCGGTCCACGTCTCCCAGGGGCCAAGCTCCATATCCGTGGCCGGGGTCACGCCTGGCTCGATGCGGGATGACCCGGCTGCTAAGGGAACCGACCAACCGAGGGCGTCGGTTCCCAGGTAAAGGCGGCTTGCCTCGCCGTGCGCCGCGCAGAGCGCGGTGGAGCCAGAGGGGTACTCCGGATGGTCGGCGGTTTGGAGGTAGCTCCGCCACTGGCTGGCTGGAAGATCATGGACGGCTCCCATGCCCGGACCGCCCCAGGCCGTGACGGGATCGTCGCCACACAGAAAGCGGATCGCGGATGCGGGGCGCACCGCGTCGTACCTGTGCTTCATGCTCCAGGTGGCGATCGCGGCGTCGAACGCGGCCATGTTCGTCAGGAAGTCGTATTGAACAAGCCCTTCCAGACTCAGTCCGTGTCGCCCGGACGCAAACAGCGCGGAAAACCCCAGCCCGAGGATCTTGTCGTCGAAGAGCTCGGCGGCCATCTTCTGGTAGTCGGTCAGGTTGGCCGATACCTCCAGCACCTGGTCGGCTTGCTCCTTGTAGCCGGGATTACCTGGATCGCTCTTCTCCGGTGGGGGCGCCACCATGCCAACCGATGTCCGGTAGGAATATGGCATCGTCACGCGCATCTGCGGTGTCACGAACCGCTGCATGCGAAAGATGCCCAGGCGATCAGAGATCATTTGGGGTTGCCAGCGAGAGGGATCGTTCAGCTCGAATTCGGTATTGACGGCTTCGTAGCCCAGATAGTCGGCGTACGGCTGGCCATTGTGAGAACGGCCACCTTCATCGCCGAGCTGGTTCATGCCATCATGTTCCCGTGCGTTGACAATCGATTCACCGGCGGCGTTGCCGATGCCAATGGCGCTCGTCAGATCCTGCCGCGCATCGTCGGGATCCAGACCCACGGATTCCAGCATCGCGTACCATTCAGCCGCATGTTGAGGCAGCAGGCTGCCCAGCACGCGTTTGGATGCATAGAAAATGGCCGTGTTCCCGTTGGCGTCGGTGGCTTCGCTCGCCGGGCGGCGACCAAGATTCGAGTAGACGCCTATGGCGGTCGGGTGATAGGGGGCGATCGCGTCAAACCAAACGTTGGTGATCATCGTCGTGATACGAATCACGAGTGTCGCATCATTCGCGCCCGGCGAGACCGTCGAGTAAATTGCCGGGACGACCGCAGGGACGATCACCTCAACTGGGGCGTTCCCGGTGGCAATATCGAACGGCATGTCCGGGGAAGCCACGCCACTGTTCGCGGACGCATGCGCGAATGAATGGCCGCCGATTGTCGCGGCAACACTTCCGGCACTCAAATGCTGAAGGAACGTTCGCCGATTGACATTGCGTGTGACTGCCGCATTGTGCCGGGTCCTCATCCCACATTTCCTTTCGACGCGAACGCTCATGCATTGATATCCTGCATATGAGACATCCGCCAACTGCATACGGAGTATCAATCCAATCGGGCCCCAAATCTCTTCCGCACCGTATTCAGCGGGTTTTTCCATGATCGGCCCGGAGGCTGAAAAGGGCATCCGCAAAACGTCGTAATCGGCGGTCATACGCAAGAGCGCCTACGACCAAAGTCGTAGGCGCTTGTGTGTTCGGGGCGGTTGAGCGGATGCCGATCGGCCGGGAAGCTAGCGATGGCCGAGTTGCGCCGCATAGGCAATGACCTCGGCACGTGAGGACAGACCGAGCTTGCTGAGAATATGGGTGACATGGACTTTAACAGTAGGGACGCTGATGAACAGGAGGTCGGCAATCGCCTGGTTGGAGTGGCCCGCGACGAGCAAATCGAGAACCTCTCGTTCCCGGTGCGTGAGCAGTGCCTCAAGCTCCGGCCCAAATGGAAGCACGCCGCTCGATGGCCTTGCGTCGACAATCGCGGCCTCCACGGCCAACACGTCAGCGAGAAGCTCTTCTGGGGCGCGCTCACGGCCGGTTTCGCGCGCGGCGAGAGCAGTATCGGGGTCAATCCCGGCCTTGACGGCGGCGATTGTCTTCGCGTACTCACGGCGGGCGACGGGCGGAAGAACCACATTCACGCCCTCGCAAAGCGCATCGACGGAGCCACACAGACGAGCCGCGAGTTCCCACAATCCTTGATGGGCGGCAATCGCCGCAATTCCGGCGAGCGCTTCGGCAGAACCCCATTTGTGATCAAGCTCTTGCCAAAGGCCAAGACTCTCGCGGTATCTCGAGAGCGCAAGTGCCTGATCACCCTGGACATGAGCCAACTCACCGAGAGCATCCAGCGTCAGCGCTATCGACATTCTGTTGCCGAGGTGTCGGTGCAGGGCCAACGCCTCTTCATAACACTCCGCCGCGTGGCGGCGATCCTCCTGCTTGTAGGCCAACCTGCCGATCGTCATCAAGAGGTGCGCCACAAAAAATAGTGCCGCTGTTGCCGGAACAAACCCAGGGCTTCGTTGAGAAGCCGAATGGATTCTTCATCCTGGTCTCGACTTTCGGCCACCAGACCAAGACAGAGCAACGAGAATCCGATGCCCACCGGCTTGTCGAGGGTCCGGTAGATGTCGAGGCTTTCTTCGGCGTAGATTTCGCTCAAGTGAAGGTCACCCTGGGCGTAGGCGAGAAACGCCCGACCCAGAAGCGCCCTGACCCGAACCTCCGGGGCAATATCCACCGAGGCCGCGAGGGCCCGATCCAACCAGTCGCTACCCTCGGTGAGGTGCCCACGATGATGCCAGAATGACCAGATGGCATTCGCGATTCGCAGGCTGGTTTCTGTCTTGCCTTGTTCCAATGTCCAGTTCAGCGCGGCTCGCAGATTATTGTGCTCGCGGTCAAGCCGGTCATACTCACGACCATCGCCTGAGCCCATCAACGCGAGTGGCGAACGCTCCGCCAGGTTGACACACCAGTCGGCATGTAACCCCCGGGTTCTCACGGTTTCGCCAGCCCGATCTAGCGCCTCCAAACCATAGGCTCGGATCGTCTCAAGCATGGAGAATCGAATTTCGCCGTCCTGCTGCGTTTCATGCCGGAGGAGGCTGTTATCGAGCAACGATTCGATGCCATCCACGATTGACGCGTCATCGTCGTCATTCGCGACAGCGATAGCGGCGTCCAACGTAAAACCGCCTGAGAAGACGGAAACATGTCGAAACAGGGTTTGGTCCCGCGTAGCGAGGAGATCGTAGCTCCAGTCAATGGCTGGCCGCATGGCGCGAAGCCGTCCGGGAACATCCTGTCTGTCGGTGGTCAGCAGGCGAAGCCGCTGTGTCAACCGTGGCAACAGGGCAGCTGGCGTCAAGGTGCGGCTTTTTGCGGCCGCCAGTTCCACGGCCAACGGCAATCCATCCAATCGTTGGCAAACTGCCGCGATTGCCGGCACATTGCCGGGTGTGAGGACGAATGCAGGATTGACGGCGCGCGCATGGTAGACGAAGAGGGCCGCCGCTTCACTTTGGAGCAAGGCAGCCGGCGACATCGCGATGTCGGAATCCGGGAGCGACAACGACGGCACGGCGGACAGGTGCTCACCACCCAGGCGAAGCCGAGCTCGGCTCGTGACCATGATCTTGAGCCGAGGGCAAACCAGCAAGAGATCGGTGATGTGTGACGCGGCAGGCAGAAGATGCTCGAAGTTATCAACCAGCAGCAACTGGCGCCGATGGACCAGAACGTGCCGAACCGCCTCCGCGAGCGAGTGGCCCCGGCGCTCCTGGACGCCGAGGCTTTCCGCGATTGCGGCGGGCACCCGGCGCGGATCGGTGGTCGATGCGAGCGGCACGAAGGTGATGCCGTCGACAAAGGTGTTCTTGAGGCTGGCCGCGACCTGGAGCGCCAATCACGATTTTCCAATGCCGCCCGGCCCGGTGAGTGTGATCAACCTGACGTCGTCTCGGAGGAGCAACGTCCTGATCGCCGCTGCTTCTCGCTGCCGGCCGATCATTGGCGTGAGGGGGTGTGGCTAGTTTGCCCGCGCCTACGTCTTCCGGCAGAGGCAAGAATGCGCCGGAGGACTTGCTCGGTGTGAGGTGATCGAGCGGTGACAAGGACATGATGGGCTCCCGCCCATAGAGGACATTCGCTTCAAGGTTGATAATGTCTATGGTACATGGTCGCCATGCGCTGGTCTACCGTGTTGATTGCGTTGGCCGCGAACGGGAGAACACTGTTCGTTTCACCTCAAGCGGCGAATATCCTGATAGAGAAGCGCGGTGCGCCAGGCGTGTTCGGCAACAGCTGATCCAGAGCCCGTATCATCCAGGTTTACGGGCCAGGACGGCGTGCGCGACGAAGCCGTGCGGGGCCGATAGTTCCGTTCACGACACGCATGTTGTCGGCGTCAATGCCGGAGCGCGGATTGACGTCCAGCATCGGACGGTAGTCGATGGCGAGAGACCGTCAACACAGGAGCATGGACCATGCGTACCGCCCGTTCCGAAGCCAGTAGAAAATCCTACAGCGCCGGTCAGATCATTCTCGCCGGGGTCGTGGCAGCGGTCGCGGCGTCGGTGGCGAACGTGATGGTCTACCTGATCGCGAGCGCGGTCGGGGCGATTCCCGATGACCTTCCCGAAGCCGCGGAACTGGTCGGCATTCCGAGCATCATCGTCGCCTGCGTGATCACGATCACGGTGGCGTCCGTGGCATTCTGGGTGTTCACGAGGTTCAGCGAGAATCCGATCAAGAACTTCGTGATCCTGGCGGCCATCGTCCTCATGACGTCGTTGTCGAGTCCATTTTCCATCGAGGGCGCGACGGCGGGGCTGATCACGTCGCTGCTGGTGATGCACGTGGTCGCGACGGCAATCGTGCTGATCGTCTTCACGCGGCTAGACCTCCGGTAGCAACCGTGGTCCGCAGGAGTCGGTGTCGACCTGACGATCCAATCCAGCACGGCGAGCGGACTCATTCGGCTTCGCTCGGAGCAAGCTTCAGGTCCGCGCCCTGCGGTTGTGAGCGGTTGGACTCAACCTCCAACTCCTGCCAGGGCTCCCAGTTGAAGCGGCGACGGTAGCGCTCCAGCAGCCGCAGAATCGGACCGCCGAGCACCAGCACCAGCACGA
>JACCZH010000384.1 GCA_013696045.1 Chloroflexia bacterium | reverse complement strand
CAGGTAGACTCCATGACCGTTGTCGCGCGTAGCCATGATCTCGTGCTCTGGAGCCGGGTCGAGGACTACGTTCCAGAGCACCTCGACGGTCTCCTGTACCAGGATCGCCAGTTCTTCGACTACGGTGGCAATCTGAATATCTATCCGATGACAGAGCTACCGTACTGGCGGTTGCATATGCGGCGGCGATTTGCAGACGAGCGGCGAGCGTTGTTCGTCGCCGAGCATGGCACGCTGCTCGACGAGGTGCGGGCAGAGGTGCAGGCGAGTGGCCCCCTTGGTAACCGGGACTTCAAGGGTAGCGTCCGGGTCGCCAGCTACCGGGCACGCAAAGATACGGGGTTGGCACTCTACTACCTCTGGCTCACCGGCGAGTTGATGACCCATAGCCGCCGGGGCTTCGAGCGGCTGTACGACCTGCGCGAGCGGATCGTTCCGGCGGAGTTTGACTACGAAGCGACTCAGCCGGAGGCAGAGCGCTACTTTGCCGCCAAGGCTATCCGGCAGCAGGGACTAGGAACCTTGCGTTCCTGGACTGACGCCGTTGCCTATTTTCTGCACCAGCGAATGGATCGCGCGGCAACTCGGACCTGGATGGACGAGCTCGTTGCCTCCGGAGAAGCGGTCTCCGTTGCCATCCAAGGGCACAAGGAGCCGTATTACATGCCGGCCACCGATGTTCCCCTGCTTGCGGGCCTGGACGCCGGCCTGGTTCCAGACACGTGGCGCGCACTGGACAGCACAACCCAGACCGAAGTGAACTTCCTGTCTCCGCTTGACAACGTTCTCGCGCGGAAGCGGACGCAGGCACTCTTCAACTTCGAGTACATCTGGGAGGTCTACAAGCCCGCCGATCGCCGTCGCTGGGGTTACTACACCATGCCGGTCCTGTACGGCGACCGCCTCGTGGCTCGCATCGACCCCAAGCTGGACCGCAAGACTGGGACGCTGTGGATCAATGGGTTCTGGTTGGAGGATGAGACAACGGCGGACGACTCCACCTTCGCTGAGGCACTGGCGCGAGGGCTCGGTCGATTTGCCCACTTCCATGAGGCAAGCCGGGTTGAGCTGGAGTCTCTCTTTCCGGTGAGCCTTCGAGATCGTGTCCGGGCGTTAATCGCGGTGTAGGTGGAACCCCGGACTTCAGTCCGATACCCACTCAGTGCTCACCCGGCTAGACTAGCGAGTCAAGGGAACCGGTTATCGACTCAGAGTCAAGGACTGCGCGGGGTGAGCGACTCACAACCTCAGAAGACGATCTCTCCGGAGCAGCTGGAGGAGCTTCAGCGGCTTATTGCCTTGCGACGCCAGCCCGTACGCAAACCGCTGCCGCGCTGGTTGCCGGCGGCGATGCGGACGCTGCCGCATATCCTTATTACCGTAACCGTTCTCAATCTGTTCATCGGCCTGCTGGCTGTCGTCACGCCCTGGCTTGGGATGTGGTTCGGGACGGCTGTAACTGACCCGATTTACAGCGCCTATTCCTGGATCTGCCCGCAACGGCCGTCGCACACCTTCTTCATAAGAGGGCACGCCATGGCGTTTGAGCAGCGTGATATCGCGATGCACCTGGGTTTTGCCGCGGCCGGCATCCTGTATCTCTTCTGGTCGCGGATACGCCGCCCACTGCCAACCTGGTTGGCGGTGGCGCTGGTTGCGCCGATGTTGATTGATGTCACAATCAGCACGATGGGAGTGCTGCCGAGCACCTGGTTTTCTCGACTATGGACAGGCTCGCTGGCCGCCATTGCAATTATCTGGTGGAGTTATCCACGCTTTGATGGCTACTTGCGTAACGTTCAAGCGCACGTTGCGCGCTTACAGTCAGCCCGCGGGACACAACCCACATAGGCGCGTTCGTACGCAACATAACGCAGAGGAATATGACGTAAAGAAGCCTGCAAGATTCACTCCAAAATCGTGACGGAAGGTCACTGCTGTGTGCTAGACTCTCCGGGCACGTGTCGAATGGAATAGCCTTGGCAACGTGCATGCAAGGGTGTGTAACACAGCAACACAATTGATTGATTTCACCGCCGATCCCAGGCAGGCGCCGGGTGAGTTTTGCCATACAACGCCAGTGAGGTTGGTATAGCCAGCATGAGCCGGTACGAAATGTACTCCGCGCGATATCCGCTTTTGCCACTGAAGAATGTCGTTATTTTCCCCCGCAATGTTGTCACCCTGTTGGTGGGACGTACGCGGTCGATACAGGCCGTTGAAGAGGCGATGTCGCGCGACCGTCGCATCGTCGTTACCGCGCACAGCACGATCGAGACCGACGACCCCCGGCCCGACGACCTCTACGAGGTCGGCACACTGGTCGAGATTGTCTCCGTTGAGCGTCAGCAGGGCAGCAATATCCAGGTGGTGCTTGAAGGATTGTCACGAGTTGCGATCTCCCAGTTTGACAACACCCGTTCCTTCTACTGGGTGCGCTGCGAGCAAGCCCAGGAGCTTGACAGCGAACCAGACGAAGGCCAGGTGCTGGTCAAGCACGTTGGCGAGATGATGCAGGTCTACAGCGAGACCAAGAACAAGATTACACCGGAGATTCTGGAGATGATTCTCCAGAGCGGCGACCCGAGCCACCTCTCCGACCTGGTCACTACTCAGCTTGTGAACGACACCTCACAGCGGCAGGCCTATCTGGAGAACTTCAGTCCGGTGAGCCGGCTTGAAATGCTGGCTATCCAGCTTACCTCCGAAGTTGAGATGGCAACCCTTGAGCAGAAGATCAAGGACCGGGTGCGCGAGCAGATTGACAAAAACCAGCGCGAGTATTTCCTGCGCGAACAGCTCAAGGTAATTCACGACGAGCTGGCCGGCGAGGGCGGCAACGAGATCGAGATGTTGCGCGAGCGGGTTCGCGAGCGTGGTCTGCCGGAAGAAGCCAACGAGAAGCTGTTGAAGGAGATTACCCGGCTGGAAAGAATGCCGGCGGTCTCAGCCGAGGCGACGGTTGTCCGTAACTACATCGATACCATGCTTACACTGCCCTGGACCGAGCAGAGCGAGGACATTCTGGATCTGGAGCACGCCGAAGCGGTGCTGGACGAGGATCACTTCGGGCTAGAACCGGTGAAGGAGCGCATTGTCGAGTACCTGGCGGTGCGCAAGCTGACGTCGGAGAAGCCGGGAGCGATGGGCGCGTCGATTCTGTGTCTGGCCGGACCTCCGGGCGTCGGCAAGACCAGTTTGGGACGATCGGTGGCGCGCGCTATGGGGCGCGAGTTTGTGCGGGTGAGCCTGGGCGGCGTGCGTGACGAGGCTGAGATTCGTGGCCACCGCCGCACCTACATCGGCGCCTATCCGGGCCGCATCGTTCAGGCGCTCAAGACCGCCGGGACGATGAACCCGGTTGTGCTGCTCGACGAGATCGACAAGATGTCGTCCGACTATCGCGGCGACCCCGCGTCGGCGATGCTTGAGGTGCTGGATCCCGAACAGAACAAGGCCTTTACTGACCACTTCCTGGATGTGCCCTACGACCTCTCGAACGTGCTCTTCATAACCACGGCGAACCAGCTGAATTTGATCCCGGCGCCGCTGCGTGACCGCATGGAGATCATCGAGATCAGCGGCTACACCGAGGATGAGAAGGTGGGTATCGGCAAGACCCACCTGTTGCCGAAGCAGCTCACTGCCCATGGTCTGGAAACCGAGAGTCTGGATATCCCCCAGAAACTCTGGCTGCAAGTGGTTCGCGATTACACCCGCGAGGCTGGTGTGCGTTCGCTGGAGCGCCAGCTGGCCGGGCTCTGCCGGAAGGTTGCGCGTGAGATTCTGAAGGGCAAGCAGAACAAGATCCGCCTGACTCCGTCGCGGCTCGAAGATTATCTGGGTCCGAAGCGTTATGGCTTCGAGCAGCGTCTGGGTGAGGCTCAGGTTGGTGTGGCCATTGGTCTGGGCACGACCAGCGTTGGCGGCGAGCTGATTCCGGTTGAAGTGGCGACCATGCCGGGCCGTGGCAATTTGACCATCACCGGACTGGCCGGTGATGTGATGCAGGAATCAGCCAATGCGGCGCTCTCGTATGCCCGTTCGAGGGCGTCCGAGCTGAAGATTGCGCCGAACTTCCAGGAGAAAATCGACCTCCATATCCACCTGGCGGAAGGCGCAACCCCGAAGGATGGCCCATCGGCCGGTATCACTATGGCAACCGCCCTGATCTCGGCCGTAACCGGCCGGCCGGTGCGCAACGACATCGCCATGACCGGCGAGATCACCCTGCGCGGCCGGGTGCTGCCGATTGGCGGCTTGAAAGACAAGTCGCTCGCCGCCCACCGCGCCGGGATTTATCGCCTCATCGCACCGCTTGATAACCAGCGCGACCTGGTCAAGATCCCCGAGAAGATCCAGAAGGACATGGAGTTTTTCTGGGTCGACAACATGGATGAAGTGATTGCGCTGACACTGCTCTCCAACAACGACGTTGCGGTTGTGCCCATGCCGGCTGTAGAAGAGCCACCAGAGCAGCCCGAGGTTCAGATCCCGATGGATGAGCCGGCCCAGCCGGTTCCGGTGGAGGTTAACTGGGGACATTAGAGTTCGTGCCTTTGTAGGGCAGGGGCCCGTCCCCTGCCCTACATACGTGGTTGGAGCAAAAGAACACATCCATCCGCGTCCTTTTGCGTCCTCATTCGTTCTACTATCAGGCGGGAACCACGTTGCGTCTGGCCGGGGCGCTCATTCGCTGCATAGATCAGGACAATTCGCCCCCTTACGCCATGCTGCAACGGGTGCTACGATGCCCGTAATGCGTGACGGAATATACAAAGCCACCTTGTTACGGGTGGCCTAACGCGCGGGCGTCGCGCGCAGAGAAGAATCTTTTTACGTCTCACTGGTGTTGGGTTTCATGGATTTTCATCGGTCGGAACGGCGGAACACAGCACAACCAGGTCGCCAGCCTTTTCAAGCATCTTCCCCCATGCTGGACGATGTAGAGCAGGAAGTGCTTCGGGGAGCCAGCCTGGTTATCGCTGGCTGCGGTCCGGTCGGTGCGCAGGTTGCCATTGCGCTGGTGCAGACTGGCGCGGAATGGCTGACACTGGCGGATACCGGCCGCCACGCCACCCGGCAATCCGGACCTCTCTGCGACCAACTATTTGATGTAAATCCGTTTGCTAATGTGGACGTGGCCCAGATCGATACCAGGGCCGTCGATGAACTGGTGAGCCATGCCGACCTGATTATCGACACGCTCGATGCCGGCTCGTCCGACACCATGCGCGCCCGTTTCCTGTTACACAGCACAGCCAAGCGTCACCACACTCCGGTTCTGACCGGCCTGGATACTGGTGATGCCGGGTTGGCGATTGTCTATGACTATCGCGACAATGCCCAGCCGGTGCTGGACGGCGCAGTCAGTGAGCCGGAGATGAGCGGTCCGGCCCAGATCGACCCCCTCCAGCTTCTCAACCGCATGATCACGTCCTCTCAGGTGCTGAATCGGGCCGACCAGCCTTTGGTGACCGGCTGCTCGGACGTGACCGGAGGTGAGTGCGCCACGCGCCTGGCGCATGTAATTGCCAGCCAGTTAGTGTTCGACATGCTCTTCAAACGTCCGCTTGACCGGCTGACGATGGTTGATCCGGAGATCCAGCGCTCGGCGACGGCCAGCATCAAGGCCGCCGGGCAGAAAATTATCGCGATGTACGCGCTGCGCCGGCGGCTGCGGGATGTTCGCGCCCGGACCAGACCGGCGGGATTCTCACCGCTGCACGACGACATTTTCAGAGATTTGCGTCCCTACATGGAAGAGCGCGTCTACGAAGCCGGCTCGGTCGTCATCCGCCAGGGGGACCCGGCCGACGACTTCTTCGTGCTCGTGGAGGGCCGGGTGCAGGTCGAACACGAAGAGCACGAAGAGCTTGAGGACCGCGACGATTTCGACTACGAGCCATACACCAGCTACACCGTGATCGCGGAGCTCGGCCCCGGTGACTTCTTCGGCGAGATGGCCCTGCTCAGCGACGCCCCCCGCAACGCCAGCGTCGTCGTCACCGACCGCTGCGTTGCCCTCACCCTCACCCGCGGCGCCTTCAACCTCTACCTCGACGAGAGCCAGCCCGCCTTCCAGCGCCTGCGCGAAATCGCCCTGGCCCGCAAATACGAGAACAACGAAAACTACGGCTTCTAG
>JACCZH010000371.1 GCA_013696045.1 Chloroflexia bacterium | reverse complement strand
CTCCAGATTCGGGCTCATTATGCCATCATACTCTCCCGACAGGTCCGCTTTCATTACGGACCACAATCAACAAGATCAAGGCCAACCGCAGCCCTTTTCGTCATACACATAACGCAGCGAAAGAGGTCAAAGCATGTCTGCCGCAACTCCAGTGGACGTCGACCGGCTGTTTGCTGAGGCAATAAGCGCGGGTGATCTCGATGGCGCGCTGGCGATGTATGAGAATGACGCATGTTACGTCGATGGCGATGGCACGACGGCACGTGGCCACGAGCAAATTCGGGTTGCTCTTGCGGAGCTATTGACGCTACATCCGACACTTGATTGCTACGAAATTGACGTGGTCGAAAACGGAGACACGGCCGTCTTGCGCGCGCGCTGGACTTTCAGCGGCACAAGCCAGGACGGCGAATCGTTTGAGAGACATGGCCGGAGTATAGAGGTTGTCCGGCGGCAACCCGATGGAACGTGGCGCTTCACGATTGATCTACCGTCCGGCGCGAGTTAGCTCATCCAGCACGGTGGTCTCAGGTTGACTCGGGCACCCGGCGTTGAGTGTTCCAGACGAGAAGTAGTGTGGCGAAGACAACGCCTGTTGTGATTCCGGCGCAGTATAACGCCACGCGAAGATAGCCACCCGACTCGCCCGGATCGAGAAAAGGATATGGATACCAATCGACGATGGGCCCACGAATCAGCGAATACACAACGTAGGCGACGGGATAGGCAAGCCACCAGCGCACGAAGCGCCATCGAAGCCGCGCTACCGGCGGATCAAGCAACCAATCGGCAACAATCACCAATGGAATGATGCGATGCAAAACGGTGTCCACCCAGGGGATCGTGGTTTGCAGCGCATCCTGATAGCCTGACAAGAGGACGCCATACACAATTCCAGTAATCAGAAGATAGAGCGTTACCGCGCCCCGAAGTATGTCGCGGCGTGGCAAGGCGTCCGGACGCGCCGCCCGCGCCGCGCTGTACAGCAGCATGGCCGCCGCCAGCACGTTACTCTGGATTGTGAAGAAGCTGAAAAAGTTGGCCGGTCTAAACCCTGGAACGTCGAGCCTCTCGTTGAGCTGCACACCAATTGCAACAAGGATTAGCAGGCTAAAGGCGAGCCGGACGATGGTGACCCAATAGCGCTTGATCATGACGTCCCTTCTTGTGGGTACTGCTATCCGGGATTGCGGGGTCCTTATGTCGCCTCCAGCATGCCCTCTAGGCGCTCCTTCACCTCGGGCCACTCCCGGTCCAGGACGCGGAACCAGGCGGTGTCACGGTTGCGGTCCTTGATGATGACGTGTGACTCCTGGATACCCTCAAACTGGAAGCCCATCCGTAACGCTGCCCGGCGCGAGCGTTCGTTGTTGGCGTTGCATTTCCACTCCACGCGCCGGTAACCAAGATCGAAGGCATGACACAACATGAGATAGGTCGATTCAGTATTGGCGGGGGTGCGCTGAACCAACGGACTGTACCAGATGTTGCCTAGCTCGATCTTCAGGTGTTCGGGAACGTTGCTCATGAACGTGACGACTCCAACGGGCTGACCGGTCGGCACGTCGATCACCGTGAGACACAAGCCGTTCGGCATATCGACCAGTGCCTGCAAGTGGCCAGACAAGGACTCCACATCAGCGAAAGGACCTGCGAGCATGTAGCGCCAGACCAGTTCGTCGGCATCGTACGCATCAACCTCCCGGTCGCCAAGTCGCTCGGGGTCACCATTCGACACCGCGAAAAGCGGGCTGGAATCGCGCCCAGGACTGAGCGGTTGAAGGCGAACCGAGCGCCCTTCGAGCGTCACCGGTGCAACTTTCAGCGGCAACGCGGAACGACGCGCCAGCACGTCCTCAGGTAATCTCTCGTCCAGCATGACCTGTCCTTTATGTACAGTTCGTCCGTGGATTCTGACGAGGACATACCTCGCCAGAAACGATTCGGTTACCGGTGGATCAGGACTTTTTCACGATCAACGCCGGCAGATCGGCCTCACGGACCAGCTTGTTGATGCCTGGCACGTCCTCCTTGAGCAGGTCGGTCAGGTGGTTGAGCTGGGTATCGACCTGTTCTGACAGATGCGCGAACACCTCGCGGGCCTGCTGGGTCGGCGCGGCGTCGGCGCTGGCTACAATGCCCATGAGCGTCGCGAGCTTGGCGTTGAGTTTGGATGGCGCGGTCAATGCGTCGCGTGAAGATTTCCAGCTCGTTTGGAGGAGTTC
>JACCZH010000365.1 GCA_013696045.1 Chloroflexia bacterium | reverse complement strand
CGTCCGTGTAATCCACCTGCTCCGGCGGCACGAGGCTAAAGTCACTGGCCTTCCGAACCGCAACCTGCTCATCTACAAAGTACCCATCGAGCGTGGTTTGGGCGTTCGCCGGCGCAATCGTAAAACGTTCTTCCTGGTCTGCCGACATATATCGAATGTCGTCGGGCCGCGTGGAAACAAAGGGCCGCACTCGCACCGTCACATGCTCGCTGGCGACCAGCTGATCGACGAGCTTGGCATCGATCTCCTTGCCGGCCTTGACTTTCTTGCCGCCTACCTCAACGTCCATCCCCAGGATTCTGCCCGCGAGCAGCTCAGTGTCCGGGTGGGCCTTCCCCTCGCCGTCGCGCAGCGACAACAGATGATGTACCTTGCGGTATGGCGTTTCAATGAAGCCAAACTCGTTGATGCGCCCATAGGTTGCCAACGAGCCGATGAGCCCGATGTTTGGACCTTCAGGCGTCTCAATTGGACAGATGCGGCCATAGTGCGAATGGTGAACGTCACGCACCTCAAAGCCGGCACGGTCACGGCTCAAGCCGCCTGGACCTAGCGCCGAGAGCCGCCGCTTGTGTGTCAGCTCTGCCAATGGGTTTGTCTGGTCCATAAACTGCGAAAGCTGCGACCCGCCGAAGAATTCGCGCACAGCCGCCATGACCGGACGAGTCGTGCTGATCAAGCCGTTCGGCGTGACCTGCTCGATGTCCTGGATCGTCATGCGCTCTTTTACGCCACGCTCCAGACGCTGCAAGCCTGTGCGGACGTGCATCTGAATCAACTCGCCCACCGCTCGGATGCGCCGGTTGCCGAGATGGTCGATGTCATCGCCCTCGCCATTGCCATTATTCAGCTTGACCATCATGCGGATGATCTCGAGAATGTCCTCCGGGCTGAGTGTGCGATCGTCGAGCTCAGCATCCCGGTTAAGACGCTTGTTTAGCTTGTACCGTCCGACTCGCGCCAGGTCGTAACGCCGGGTATCAAAGAACAGATTGTTGACGAGGTTTGAAGCATTGTCGCGCGTTGGCGGATCACCGGGGCGAATCCTCCGGTATAGCTCAATCAGTGCTTCATCCCGGGACTTGGTGGCTTCACGTTCAATAGTCGATGCAATATAGCGATGGTCGGGATGGGTGTCGATGTCCTCGAACAGCTCAAGAAGCTGCTCGTCGGTCTCAAATCCGATGGCCCGCAACAGGATTGTGATTGGCATCTTACGCTTGCGGTCGACTTTGACCGACAACACGTCGCGGTTTGATGTCTCAAACTCAAGCCATGCACCCCGGTTTGGGATCAGCTTCCCCTTGCAGAGACGGCGGCCGCTCGTGGCGTCTTCCACTATGTCGAAGTACACGCCGGGAGAACGCACCAGTTGCGAAACAACCACGCGCTCGGCGCCATTAATAATGAAGGTGCCCTCAGCCGTCATCATCGGGAAGTCGCCAAGGAAAATCTCGCTCTCCTTGATTTCCCCGGTTTCCTGAATGACGAGGCGTACCCGGATTTGCAGCGGCGCGGCAAACGTCATGTCACGCTCGCGACAGACCTTCTCCGATGCCCGCGGCTCGCTGAAGAAATGATCCAGGAAATGGAGCTCCATCTTCTGGTTGTAGTCGACAATGGGCGAGATCTCCTGTAGGAGCTCAGCCAACCCTTCGCGCTTGAACCACTCAAATGAATCACGTTGAATCTGAATCAGATTCGGAAGCTCAACAACCGGGGGAATCCTCGCAAACGTTTTGCGGTTGATCCCGGTGTTGGACAGAGGTTGTGCTACCCTTCCATTGGAATTACTAACGGCCGGAACACTCTGAGACATCCTGTGCTCCTCCTGGTCACGGGGCGAGCGCGACCCTTTGCGCTGGCGCGCGAACGCAAGCGCCAATATCTATCAATTGTGGACGGGCAAACCCTTGAGTACGCAGGGAACGCAAAAACGGGAAGGCGGTTTCTCCCCCTCCCGAAACCCGTTTTGGATTCGGTATGCTTCCCTCAATAATAATCGCTTCGTATACGTGCAGGCTCACACATCAGCGACCGGTAAGTATCCATGAAATGGATCTCCTTGTCAAGAGGGACGCGCGGCCAATTTCGGACACACAACTTCCCTCTCCTCTTGTACAATCGCCCAGAAGGACAATCCGTTACGGGGCATACATGGGAGAATCGAACATGATCGATCTACGAAGCGACACCGTTACGCAGCCAACAGGTCAAATGCGTCAGGCGATGGCCGACGCCGTTGTTGGAGACGACCAATATGGCGAAGATCCAACGGTGAGAGAGCTTGAGCAGCTATCCGCGCGTCTGCTCGGCAAAGAAGATGCCGTTTTCGTCGCCAGTGGAACCATGGGTAATCTGGTTGCCCTGCTTACCCACTGTGGCCGTGGCGACGAAGTGATACTCGGAGACGAATCGCACATCTTCTGGTACGAGAGCGGTGGCGCGGCGGCGCTGGGTGGCATGCCGTTCGCATTGCTCCCTAATAACGAAGCTGGCGAGATGGACCTCGAGCGCGTCGAGAAAGCGATCCGTCCGAAGGGACGCATGGGCTACCCGGCCACCGGTGTCATCAGCATCGAGAACACTCAGAATCGCTGCGGCGGAGCGGTCCTTTCCATGGAATATCTTGCTAGCCTGAAGGCAATTGCCGACGATCAGGACATACCGATCCATATGGATGGCGCGCGCATCTTTAATGCGGCTGCGGCCTCGGATACTCCGGTCGACGTCATCGCAAGCCAGGCTGACACCATCCAATTCTGCCTCTCGAAGGGTCTGGCCGCCCCGGTCGGCTCGTTGGTCGTTGGCTCGGGCGAGTTCATTCAGGGCGCACGGCGCTCGCGCAAAATTCTGGGCGGAGCGATGCGGCAATCCGGTGTGATCGCCGCTGCGGGCGTTGTCGCGCTCACGGAGATGGTGACCCGCCTGCCGGAAGACAATCAGCGCGCTCGAACCCTGGCTGACGGCCTTGCAAAGATAGACGGAATTACTATTGTTCCGGATGCCGTAGTGACGAACATCGTCATCTTTCAAACCGAACCAGCTCTTGATCATGTGCGCTTTATCGACAGCATGGCGGCACACGGAGTTCGGGTCTCAAACTACGGCACACGTGGCGTCCGCATGGTGACTCATTACCAGATTTCAGATGATGACGTGCAGACTGCTCTCACTGCCGCGCGCGAGGTATTGTCGTCCGTAGCGGTCGCGGCGGACTAACCATCGATGCTGGCATTCACCGCGACCTTGCGCCTACCGTCCCGCACTCCGAGTGTCCGGCGAGCGTCACGGGTCCGCACCATATTGACGGTCGGCTTCGCGTCGCTCGTATTCGCGTCGTTGCCATTGCGAATCATTCTGGCAGTTGCTGGCATCTCACAATGGACCACTTCGTGGCGCGTCGTAAAGTTGGTCACAACACCGTTTGTCGCGCCTTTCGAGATGATTGCCCCTTTTCAGCGAACGTTGCTAGGCAATGTCACGATCGCCGAACTGTTGGCGACCGGGGCGTTCGGCCTCCTGTCGGTGTATTTACTAGCCTTGCTCACCGTGCGCCGCAAACGATGACCGGCGGTAAAGTTGCGGATCTGCTATGTTGAATTGAGAATCCGCGCTTACGCGTAACGAAGGTGAATTACAGGGGAAGGTTGACCAGTGCAACGAAATCTGTTCCGGAGTCTGCTCGGGCTGGTATTGGCTGCCGCTGCCACGTGGCTCGCTAACGAGCTCACAAATCGCATCTTTGGACTGGAAGATGCTGAAGATGCTTAGTTGCCTCCTAACGTGAACACGCCCAAACGCGCATTCGCAATCATCAATCCGGCCACCGGACAGGATTCTGTGCGCAAGCTAAACGATGGGCTGAAGAAGACTGCCGAACGCCTGGGTGTTACGCTCGAACTCCAAGTGACCGAGCATCCTGAGCACGCGACCGAAATCGCGCGCAGGTGTCACGACGAGTACGACATCGTTGTGGCTGTCGGCGGCGACGGCACGGTCTCAGAGGTGGTGACGGGCGCCATCGGTAGCGATCTCGTGGTGGGCATTGTGCCGGTCGGTTCGACCAACATGGTCGCGAAGGACCTCGGCATACCTCGCCGGCTCAACGCGGCGATGGCAGTTGCCCTCGGGGAAGGTGTGCCAACCGCATTTGACGTAGCCCGGGCCGGCGAAACCACGTTCATGCACATGGCCGGGGCTGGCTATGACGCCGAAATTATGCGCGAGGCCTCGGGCAAATGGAAGCGTCGCATTGGCTGGCCTGCCTACCTCTGGCCCGCCATCAAGCATCTACGCTCCAGCCCGTTCCGGGTCGAACTCGAAGTTGACGGCGATTCCGGCTCCTGGGACGCGCGTATGGTCCTGTGCGCGATTGGCGGGTCGATCGTTCACCCGCGGTTTACTGTTGGCGCCGGTATCGACCGCCATGACGGCTTGATCGACATCTGCATTTACAACCCGCCGAACGCCGTCGGTGCTGCAACATCCCTGGGCTGGATTATTTTGCGTAAGCCGGAGCGATCACGCTGGCAGCACCAGTTGCGCGGCAAAACAGTCGTCATCAGGGCCGACCGACCGATTGCATTTGAAACAGATGGGAACTTCCAGGGTGAGTTACCGGTTGTCGTGGAGATGCTGGACGAGCCTACCTATATCCTGACGCCTCATGGACGCTAAGACACCGAACCGTTAACCGCGCCGGAAATGAATCTTGTCTTCGACCGACAGGTCCAACGTCTCGCCGTCGCGAATCTCCTCGGCCTTGAGGCAGATGTTCTGATGATTCGGCATATGAGTTTCATTGAACCCGGCCACCATCCCGAGAAGCGTATCTCCCCAGTAGACCTGGTCACCCACCAGTAAGACACCGCTATTCTCAACCTCAAAAAAGGCGATGAGCGCAACGTGGTTGACCGTCGTCTCCGGATCGGCCTGCTCTTTGGTGATCATGAGCTCATGAACCGCATGTTTTGACACGGCGCGCGAACGAAGCTCGGTCAAATACAAGCCTCGCTGGTCGGTGACACCTCGCAAAACAGCCACCACCACGCCGTCCACGTCGCGCCGCGAGGCATAGACATCACGCCCGAAAACGGAGGGACCGCTCATGCGTTGCGCTCCTTGTTACGGCAAGGTAACGGTTTCATTCCAGGTACTGCTCAGAATCCCCCACGAGACCCCGTCAACGTAGACTTCGACGTATCCGGCGTTGCCTGAGCTAACCGTCGCGACATCGGCTACGAAACGCACCGATTCGCCTTCCTGGAGCGTTGCCTCATAATCGGGAACGGTGTTCCAGTCAAGGCTCACTTCGAGCCATACTTCGTCGGTTGCTACGAGAACAAATTCGTACGCTCCTCCTGGAACCACCGCGCCATCAACTGCTGAGGCAACCGATCCATTACCGGCCGGGTTGGTCGGTTCCTCAACCACCTCGACGCTCGTTACTTCCGGCGTGGCCGTCGGAGATATGGGAGCCTCGGTCGGTGTTGACGTTGCCGTGGAAGATTGCGCCGGGGACTCTTGAGAAACTTCTTGTCCTCCGGCCTGCGCCTCAGGAGAAGGTACCGGGGTGAGTATAACGGTGCTCAACAACGAATCGCTGATGGGTGTCACCGTCGGAAATCCCGAAGCCAGATTCGGATCAAGCACCTCTGATTGAAAGTATGCGGAGTACAGCCAGGCAAAGACAATTGCCGACACGACAAGCATGAACCCGATGATGGCGAAGTTGGGAGCCCAGTGCGACGGAACATCCATCGAACGCGTCGCCGGCACCACCTGAATGGCTTCGCCGACACTTTCGTCGTCCGATGAATCGTAGAGGGCCAAGATTGCAACGGGGTCGAGGCCCAGGTACTGGGCATAATTCTTGACAATGCCGCGTGCGTATGCGGGCGGCGGCAATTGCGCGAAATCTTCTGATTCAAGTGCTTCCAGATATGTTCTGCTGATTCGGGTAGCGCGTTCTGCGTCTCGCAGTGAAGCACCCTTATAGACTCGCGCTTGCCGCAACAGTTCGCCTAAATCGGACATATGGTCGACGACCGCTCCTCTGACATAGCAGCGTAGGCAATTCCCAGTGGCCAACGCTCATCTGTCATTCGCTCCGCATTCGGCTTCACGCGTGCGAATCTCTCCCGGACTCACTCGACCGCTGAACTTTCAGTGACGCATCAAGCAACGGTGTGGGCCGTCCATGGTGCGACGTGTCAGCCCGTTCAAGCCAGACATCGTCGTTCGGCATCCACCACATGCCCAAGCTCGATCGGCAAGCAAGTTGATCGGACTGTACCATACGCCGTTCGCCGAATGCATACGGGTTGCTGCACCATCCGCGGCCGTCGGCGCCAACCTGGCGAAAGTCCCGGCATGTTGCGCAACAACGCGGTAGAGTCGCCAGCCGTTCTACACGGTCAACCGGGTCCAAACGCTCGGCACTCTGTAATTGTGGCGTCGTCTGCTTGTCATGCAAGCCTGTAGTGCTCGAACGAACAGCCCCATCCACATGAATAAATGGTTCACGTGAATCCCGTCCGCGTGGGCTGGTGCGGTCATCGCGAGGGGCGACCGGAGCATCCGGGTACCTGTGGTCAAGTAGCGCGCGTACGTCCTCCGTCGGCAGTGGCTCTGTTCCTTGTTCGGCTAATTTACCCGGTTCAGCGGCCCCCACTGGGGGCTGCACAGCGGCGCTCGCAGAACTCGCAGTAGAGGAAGGTCGACTACCGCCGGCATAGGGAATTGAAGACTTGGCGGTACGGCTGTGTAGTCTCACAGCCGGTTCGAAGTCAAAGTCCGGATAGTCTGTCATGCCTGCTACGCCTATTGGAGTCTGGTCTGGTCTCACGACTGGCTGGACCGGCCCGGCAGTTTCCGACCGGTCATCCCGATCGCTGCCATCACCAGACGCCATATGCCGGCTGATCTCCATGATCTTCGCGTCGTGCGCCCGCCGTGCCGCTTCCCTGCGATGCTCTTCTAGTCGTTGATGGGCATCGTGCACCGGGGATTTCGTTGATCGGCCCTGGTCGAAGTCGGGGGACTCCTTGTGCCCTGACGCAAACGACGTTCGAGGTCGTAACGGGCTGGGGTAACGATGGGTAGGCATGTGTATATCCGTCACGCGGTCGGTGAACGATTCCGGCCCGTTGGAATCAAGAATTTCGCCAGTGTCGTTTGATATCCCATGGTCCGCCGCTGGCAAATCAAATATGACATCCGGGTTTGGAATGATCCCTCCCGAAGATGCCCCCTCGACTGACGCCAGCACCGGATTCTCACTCATCTCCCAGAGATCCTGGTCGTAGCTATTTCTGCATGCCAGCTCGGTTTGGCGAACCAGAACGACATCGCGCAGGTCCTTGCGTTGCTGGTGCAAGCAGGATCCCGAACCCGCCATTCCACGATCCTCAAAAAAACGGCACGTTCCACACTTTCTCTTCACTACGCCACACCCCTAAGAGTCCCCTTACGACGCAAAACCCCACGTTCGTACGCCAAAAGTGGAACCCGATTCTCCCATTCGGCCAACACTTTTCGTCCAGAATCCTGTTACCTGAAGCTCCGTCGATTGTAGCAGCATTGACGATTCGGCACACCATGTACGTACACTCAATATCTGTTCGTATGTTGTTCGGCTTTTTGCCAAGACACCACTTGCCCTCATAGCTGCGGAAACGTCAGGCCGGCAAGGTTACTCCCATTGAGCGGCTTTCGCGACGCACCTTTCGGCGGTCTATGGTCGTTCATGGTGGATGGGGCAGGTATAATCGCCGCTTGTGGCGCAATCTCTGCCCTGCATCGTACCTGGAGGTCTTTACGTGGAACCACTGCGGCTTTTTCCACAACCTGTTACACCGCAAGCCAGCTCGACTGCATCGCGCTCCGGCAAGTCCTATTTGATCTGGACTATCGGATGTCAGATGAACGAAGCCGAATCCGCCAAAGTTGAAGCAATGCTGAGTCAGGTTGGCTACGCTCGCACGGAGGTTGAAGAAGAAGCGGACGTCATCGTCCTCAACTCGTGTGTTGTCCGGCAGGCGGCCGAAGACAAAGTGGCCGGCAAGATCGGCTCGCTCATGCGCACGAAACGAAACAATCCTGATGTTCGCATTGCGCTCACGGGTTGCATGGTCACGGGCCAGGAAAAGTCGCTCCGGCAGCGCTTCCCGCATATCGATCTCTTCTTTGAGCCCTCAGAATTCGATCGGCTTGTTGAGATCGTGCCCGAGCTTGCCGGGGCCGATGGTGACCTTGCTGAGCTGCCGCATTACTACCAGCCCCTCTCTAGCGACTATCGAGTGACGGCCCACGTCCCCATTATTTACGGCTGCAATTTTGTGTGTTCGTATTGCATCGTCCCCTACCGTCGAGGTCGGGAAGTCAGCCGGCCGTTCGACGAAATTGTCGCTGAGGTAACGAAGCTCGGTTCAAGCGGAGTCAAGGAAGTGACGCTTCTCGGCCAGACAGTGAATGCCTATGGTCATGACCTTCCAGACGGCCGGGATCTGGCCGATCTCCTTACAGCGGTGAATAGCGTGCCAGGGATTGAGCGAGTGCGCTTCCTGACCTCGCATCCCAAGTATTTTTCCGACAAGCTGATTCACGCCATAGCCGATCTGCCTGCTCTCTGCGAGCATGTCAATCTTCCGGTTCAGGCAGGAGACAACGAGGTGTTGCGTAAGATGCGCCGCACCTACACCCACGAACATTATCGCGATCGCATCGAGATGATTCGTAATACTATTCCGAATGTCACATTAGCCACCGATATCATTGTCGGCTTTCCAGGTGAATCAGACGAGCAGTTTGAAAACACCCTGCGGTTGCTGGAGGACATCGAGTTCGACAAGGTACATGTGGCCATGTATTCGCCCCGCCCAGGCACGCTTTCGGCGCGCTGGGAAGATGAGATCCCGCACTCGGTAAAACATGCTCGCCATCAAGCGGTCGAGCGCATCCAGGAGCGCGTTAGCTTACAAAAGCACCAGGCGCGTGTGGGGCAGCGTGAGGAAATCCTTGTCGACGGCTTTGCAAAGGGTCGCTGGCGTGGCCGAACACGTGGCAACGCACTCGTCTTCTTTGACGCGACTGGCGACTGGCTGGGTCAGACCGTCAATGTCGAGATCACCGAAGCGTCCACCTGGTATCTGCTGGCCGAACCTGTCGCCATCATGGCAACCGCTTTTTAACCTGGTCAAGAAACGTACGACCAACTGAAGGAGAAACGACCGTGTCAATCCCTGGAATGGACAGCCGCAGCAAGGCCAGGCGCGAGATGGCCGACGTCGCCCGTAATCTGGCACTTGAGGGGCGCTGGCGCGACGCCGTCGAGGCAAACCTGGCGCTACTGGAGAAGTCGCCACGTGACGTCGACGCGTATAACCGCCTCGGAAAAGCCTACTTCGAACTGCGCCGATACCGTTCAGCCTACGATGCCTACCAGATGGCATTCCAGACGGACCCGGCCAACATCATCTCCCGCCGCAACATCGAGCGGCTTGAGCCGCTTCGGGACTCTGAGGAAGAGGGGGAGATCACTGGTTCGCGTCCTCCGGCCCGATTCGGCATTTTCATCGAAGAAGCCGGCAAGACCTACGTCGACGAGGTGATAGAGCCTGCTCCTTCCGCTATCTTAATGACACTTTCCAGTGGTGAGCATCTCGACATGCATATCGAAAACGGTCAGGTAAAGTTGTTCGACGACACTGGCCAGTACATCGGTATGCTTGAGCCACGGGTCTCCCGCCGGCTTATTAAGATGATGGAAATCGGCAACGAGTACGCTGTCTATGTAACTGCCAACGCCGGCGACAGCGTGAGAGTTATCATCCGTGAGATGGTCCGTGGCGCGGAAATGGGCAATCGCCTCTCCTTCCCGCATCAAGGTAAGGTCGCAGTTCCACGAGCCTTCCTGCGCGATACCCGCCTGTTTCGCAGCGACGAGACAGCGCTCATCGTGGACGACGAGGATGCAGACGATATCGACGATGTGGACGAAACATTTGAGGCTACTGACGAGGAAGACCTCGACGACGACGATACCGAATACATCGAGGAATCAGCGCCTGTCAGCTCCAACGAAGAAGACGAAGAGGAAATTTAGAGCATTTTCCGGAACGGTTGTCTGTCGTAGCGC
>JACCZH010000338.1 GCA_013696045.1 Chloroflexia bacterium | reverse complement strand
GTTTATGGGCGCATACCGGAACCCGGGCACGCTCGACCCACTCGTTGCTGGAATTATCGGATCAATCGTCGTCACCTGGGTGACCTTCATCCCCTGCTTCCTCTGGATCTTCGTTGGAGCGCCGTATATTGAGTACCTACGCGGTAATAAGTCGCTTTCAACCGCACTCTCAGGCATTACGGCTGCTGTTGTTGGCGTCGTTCTGAATCTGGCCGTTTGGTTCTTCCTGCATACCGCGTTTGAAATACTGAACGAACGTCACGCTTTTGGGATGCGCCTCTTGGTCCCCGAATGGGGTACCGTAGACGCTGCCTCGATCATCATTGCGGCCGTGGCCTTTGTGGCGATGATCCGCTTCAAAGTTGACATGCTCGCGGCGCTAGCGGCCGCAGCGGGCAGCGGGCTAGTCTACCATCTCATGTTCGGAACGTGAGCAGGTCAGGAGTGGCGAGTGAGAGGATGGCATTAGTGTCACCGGATTGTCCATGATCTATCATAAGATGCCTAGTTGAACCTTCCGGCCCGCCGTTGATGGCGCCCCGCTGGTCTTCTTCCTATTGCGCCAGGGTAAGCACCAGCACACCGTCCTGAAGTGTAACCTCTTCCACCCGATAACCGGACTCCGCCAGCGATCGATTAATGGCGCCGGCCGCGATGCGCTCCACCTCGCCGGCGGAGACCAGGTACTGCAACGGCCCGCTGACGCTGCTATTGCTGAGCTGGATCTGTCCGTTTTCGGCAGTAACATCGGACGAGAAGCCACCATCCAGACCATAGGCGCTCAAATCCGCCTCAAATCCGTTCGGGACGATGTTGACATTGAGATCGCCCACCGGCCCAAGATTACCCTGCTCGGCGATGCGCTGGTTGATATCGGCTTCAGTGAGCGTGATCTCGCCGGTGGGCAGGTTTCCCAACTCGGCGCTAATCTGCTCGCTGACAACGGTTTCGATGCCCGCGCCGACATTGGTGGCCAGCGCTTCCTCAACTCGTGGCCGCACGAACAGGTTGGTGGCGAGAATGGCGGCAATAACCAGCACAATCGCCAGCACCAGCAGGAGGGCCAGCACTGTGACGCAGTTCATGCCACGGCTGCGGCGCGCCGCTTCAGGATAGGCATATTCGTCGTCGTAGCCGTAATCATCTTGCTGCACATGCACATGCACATCCGGCCGGCTCTGTGCTTGCCGTTGCCGGACCTGATCGGCCGGGAACTGCCTCGTCTCCTCGCTCTCTGGATAGGGGTTCGTGGCGGGCCGTGGCGACTGGATGCGGCTGCGCGTAAACGCCCGGCCGCAATTGGAGCAGCTCTCGCTTCCCAACGGGTTATGAGTGCCGCATTGCGGGCATTTCATGTACGTTTGGTCCTTACATTACAGTCAGTTCATCAGTTTTGTCTACGTATCATCCTGGGCGGAGCGCAGCGGGGTCGAATGGATCTCTTATAATTGACGGGGCGTTAAACTGATCCATTCGATTTCACTTCGCTCAGGATGGCCCGAAAAGGGCGAACATCTTCTGGAAACAATCGTCCGGACAGGTGAGGGGTTACGCCGCCTCAGCGCTCACCCTTTCATCCGATCCACCTGCTATGGTACCTTGCCGTGGGTGGTTGAATGTTGGACGGGATAGAAAACGCATGCGCTACGGCTTTGTCATCGACCAACGCAAGTGTATTGGCTGCCATGCCTGCACTGTTGCCTGCAAGTCCGAAAACGAAGTGCCTCTGGGTGTGTATCGCACCTGGGTGAAATATGTCGAGAGCGGCGAGTTCCCGAACGCGCGCCGTCATTTCAGCGTGCTGCGCTGCAACCACTGCGAGGACGCGCCCTGCGTCAACATCTGCCCCACCAACGCGCTCTTTAAAAGAGAAGACGGCATAGTAGATTTCGACAACCGCAAGTGCATCGGCTGCAAAGCCTGCATGCAGGCCTGCCCATACGACGCGCTGTACATCGACCCCGACAACAACACTGCCGCGAAGTGCAACTACTGCGTGCACCGGGTTGAGCAAGAGCTTCTGCCGGCCTGTGTAGTGGTCTGTCCGGTCAAGGCGATCATCGCTGGTGACATCGATGACCCCTCTAGCGAGATCGCACAGACAATCGGTTCGCAACCGGTCTCGGTGCGCAAACCGGAGCAAGGCACCAAACCCAAGGTCTTCTACGTCGGCGCCGAGGACGCCTCGCTCACGCCCGAGGCGCTGGCGCTGGGCCAGTCGTACATGTGGGCCGAGATGAAGAACAACGGCTACGTTAGCGGCATCGATAGCCATACGCTGACGGCAGAGCCCTACGCGCGCCCAGGCGATGTAACGCCCGAACATTGGGACGCTGATCCGGCTCTGTCTCATCCAGGATCGCCTCGGGTTGCCTACGACGTCAGTCACTCGCGGCCCTGGGGCTGGAAGGTCTCTACCTATCTCTGGACCAAGTCGATCGCGGCCGGCGCGCTCGGCCTGGCCGCCATGCTGATTCTGTTTGGCTGGTCAAGCGACCGGAACCTGATTGAGGTTGCCGCGCCGATTCTGGCGGTGCTCTTCATTGTCATTACGTCGGTGTTGCTGATTACCGACCTCAAGCGTCCCGAGCGCTTCTGGATGCTGATGCTCAAGCCGAACCTGACATCCTGGCTGGCATTGGGCGGCTACGTGCTGGCCGGCTTTGGCGCGTTGGCCGGAATCTGGATGCTGGCCGGGCTGTTTGGCCTCGACACCGGTTGGTTGTTGCTGGCAATCCTTGGTGTGCCACTCGCTGCCGCCGCTGCTGGCTATACCGCTTTCCTGTTTGGACAAGCCGAGGGCCGTGATTTCTGGCAGAGTCCGCTCCTCCTGCCGCACCTGCTGGTGCAGGCAACCGTCGCCGGCGCGGCCGTGCTGGCTCTGACCGCGATGGCGCTCGGCGTCTCGGTTGCCCTGCCGGACGTCCTGGCCTGGGTCCTCCTGGGTGGACTGACGGCCAACCTGCTGGTCATGTTCGCCGAGCTCTTCTCGCAGCACCCAACCACCCACGTTGCCCGTGCCGCCTCCGCCATGACCGTCGGCGGCTACGCCCGTCTCTTCTGGATCGGCGCAATTCTGGTGGGCGTGGCTGTCCCGCTCGTCCTAATCACCATCTTCTTGGCCGGCGGCCCGCTCAGTGCCCTCGGCGTCGCGGCCGGACTGTCGCTGGCCGGCCTACTGGCGTACGAGCACGCCTGGGTGCAGTCTGGTCAGGTTGTGCCGTTGTCTTGACCTGTCATTCCGAGGAACGAGGAATCCGTTGCCATGAGTTTGAATACACGAGGTTTCCCCGGAGAGGACGCCACTCCGGTTCGTGTCAAAGCCGTTATTCAGCGCGACGGTCAATACCTGCTGGCGCAACACGACAACCGGCGGCCGGAAAACATCGGCAAGTGGACGTTTCTGGGAGGCTGGCTCGACCCTGCGGACGCCTCTCCTGAAGACACGGTCGTGCGTGAGTTCTGGGAGGAGCTGCAGGTCACCGGGCGTGTGCTTGGCCGAATCGGCAGCTTCGCCTGGCCCTTCCGAGACCCTGGCCCTTGCTTGGTGTTCCTTGTTGACATCGAAGGCGAGCCCGTCCCGAATGAAGAACTGCTCGACCTAAGATGGTACTCACGCGATGAGATTAACCAACTACACGAATCGAATCTGCTGCACATGGGCATCGAGTGCGAGGCGATTGAGCGAGCTTTGCATTTGATCGTGGGATCGGCGGACCGCCGCTGAGAGAAGCGAGTCATTGCCAAACCATACCTTCGATGTCTTCAAAACTATGGTCCCGTGCGCCGACTCTCTGGCCGGCCGAGTCGACGGCTTCCTACGTCAGGCAGGTTATCCCCAGACTGCCGATCACTCTAGCGCGGTCGCCGCCGAGGCGAGGCGTGTTGCTGGACTGGCTGGAGTTGACCCTGACACCGCGGAGTCCTCCGGTTGGTTGCACGACGTCAGCGTCGTCATCCCACCCGCTGACCGCCTGATCGTCGCTGAGTCGCTTGGACTTGAGATTCTACCCGAGGAGCGCCGGTTCTCGCTGGTCATTCATCAAAAGCTGTCGGCCGCCGTCGCGTCGGATGTCTTTCAGGTTGACGATCCTGCCGTGCTGAACGCGATCGGTTGCCATACCACCCTGAAAGCTGGCGCAACCCAGCTCGACAAGGTGCTCTTCGTCGCCGACAAGACCGCCTGGGATCAGCCCGGCGATCCGCCGTACCTGGACGCTATGTTGCAGGCTCTCGACCGCTCGCTGGACGCCGCTGCGTTCGTCTATCTGGACTATCTCTGGCAACGGCGAGATTCGTTGCCGGTGCTACACCCCTGGGCGGCTGCGGCGTACCGGGAGCTGTCTCACTTGTCCGGTGTGGCGATCCAACCGTCCCGGCGAAGGTTGTCGTAGGTATCGCCGATAGATTGCAGCATCTCGTCTTCAAGTCCGTAGTGTCTCTCCACCGCTAAACCTGCTCGCAGGACATGCTGGATCTCTCTGGCGAATTCGGTCCG
>JACCZH010000331.1 GCA_013696045.1 Chloroflexia bacterium | reverse complement strand
CCTTACCGGTTCCAGTCGGAAGTGCGAAGCGTATTCCGCAACGATATTCGTCCCGAAGTGTACTAAGACGGTGTTCGCCTTAGCGATCCATCAGTAATTCAAGGATTCGATGGAGCTCATGCGGGGTGACGTCAGGTGAATCTTTACGGCTCACAATAAAGGCCGCGACCCCATGGAGAGTGCCGGTGAGTGAGCGGCGCGCGGCGGGTTCACGAATGGAACGCACGGCGCGGACCACCCGGCCCAGATGATAGGCGGCCATGCGCAGCCAGTACCGGCGTCGAATCTGAGAAGGAACGCTACGAGCAAGAACGAGCCAGATGTTTCGTGCGACATAGTAGCTGGCAAAGTTTCCTCCTCCGGTCGCGGACAGGTGATGATAGACGATCGCCTTCGGCGAAAACACACACCGGTATCCGGCGCGTTGAAGACGCCAGCCAAGGTCGACATCTTCACAGTACATGAACAGGCGCGTGTCGAATATATCGCCGTTGGAGAGGCGCACGGCCTCCAGCGCAGCGCGACGGTACAGCGCGGCGCCCGCGCAGGCAGAGAATATCTCGCCTTCTGTGTCATACTGCCCGAAGTCGTCCAGCCAAACCCCGCGGTTCCCCGGCATGCCGCGCACCGAATAGGTATCACCAGCTGAATGTAAGGTATGCCGATCAGACGCCAGTCGAAGTTTGCTGGCGACAGAGCCAGCACCTGGAATGCGGTCTGCACAGGAAACCAGTTGGGCGAGCCAGTCCTTTTCAATCTTGGTATCGTTGTTCAACAGAACAACAAATTCAGACGAAGATGAATCTATCGCGGCGTTGAACGCACGGGTGAGCCCTACGTTCCGCTCGACTCGCATGATGGTGGCGGCTGGAAAGAGTCCAATCACTTCCTTGTCCACCGGTTGATCTGAGCCGTCGTCAAAAATGATGAGCTTGAAGTCGGTGTATGAGGAAGCGGTGAGCGTTTGCAGGCAAGCCAGCAAGTATGGCGTGCCGTTGTAGGTTGGGACAATCAGGTCTACTCGGGCCATCGTTCAAGGCACCGTTTCAGACCATCGCGCCATGGAGGCAGGGTAATCCCAAGACGCGCAAGCGGCAATGACACCAGTGTGCCATTTGCGGGAGGCTCGGCGTCACGCTGGAACTCCGAAGCTGAAATCGGCGCGACTTCAGTCGTTGCGCCAATACGGTCGGCAATTTCCACCGCCCATTCATGCCACGACGCTGTGCCTTCGTTCGTGGCGTGGTAGACGCCAAACGGCGCCCGTGCGGCAATCTCGGCGACGGCAACAGCGAGATCGGTTGCGTAGGTCGGGTTGCTGTCCTGGTCATCGACAACCGTGATGCGGTCTAACCGGTCCATCAACCCTCGCATTGTCCTCACGAAGTTATTGCCGTGCTCGGCATAGACACTGGCGGTGCGCACCACATGACACTTAGACGTTGCATTGAGCGCCTCGACTTCGCCGGCGAGCTTTGATGCGCCGTAGACGCTGATTGGATTGGGCTGGTCGAATTCGTGGTACGGACCAGATTTCCCCCCGTTGAACACATAGTTCGTGGAGATATAGACCAGCTGCGCGTCAACGAGCGCGCTTCCTTGTGCGACGTGGCGGGTACCGAGCGCGTTAACCTCGAAGGCCCATTCGGGCTCGCGCTCGCATCGGTCCACGTTGGTGGCGGCCGCGGTATGGATAACCAGATCTGGTGACAGCGACTCGAATCGCGACCTTACCGCCGGCCAATCGCGAACGTCGAGGTCGGCGCTGGACAAGGGTTCCATCGCCCAGCCGGGAAGGGCAAGATCTTGCAGTGCTTGGCCTAGCTGCCCCGATGCGCCCGTAATCAGTACACGTCGTTGAGACATTGCTTCTTTCCACCATTACCCCAGGGCACAAGCAAGGTGCCCGAACGTGCCCTGGATCGACGCACATCCGCTGATGAACAAGATGTCGGCGTCTTCAATCACCATGAGGCTCTGGATGCAGTCTTCACGCCAGACCCAATCCCGGCCAGCGTCCGGACCCTCCGGTCCGTCGCCGGTCACGTTTACCCATTCGGACCACTCGTCGCTATCCGCATCAATCGCCTTGTAGCCGCGCGCGGCGAGCTCGCAGATCAGCATGGACTTGCCGGTTCCCGACATCCCAGTCAAGAGCACCGTTTTCATCGTCGAAAGCACCTTTTCCGTGTCAGCAGAGCAGTTGAACCTCGTGACTCCAGTCAAATGGATGATACACTGCCCGGAAAAGTGTCCGTACAGGTAGCGCATCAAGCAAGAAGGGGCCGCAGTGGCATGGTAACGATCTACGTTCATCCAACCTGAACTGGCTGTAAAAAGGCTGAGGAGTTCCTTGGCGAAGCAGGGGTTGAATATGAGCGGCGGGACTATTTCGGTAACCGATTCAGTTCAAGTGAACTGCGAGAGCTCTTGGCATCCATGGGCGTGACTCCGCGCGACGTGTTATCGACGCGGTCGCGTGCGTATCAGGCCCGTCGTGACGAGATCGAAAGGTTCACTGCTGAAGAGCTTATCCAGGAGATGGTTGCCGAGCCGACTTTGATCCGGCGTCCCTTACTGGTTGGCAACGGCGCTCATGCGATCGGCGGCAAGAAGAGTGATCTAGCGCAATTCATTCAAGAAACTGAAGGTTAAGAGAGGAGAACAGATGCTTTGGCTTGGGGCGCACATGTCGATCTCCGGTGGCGTGGACAAGGCGATCGACCACGCAGTTAGTGTTGAATCCGACGCGGTGCAGGTCTTTACCAAGAACCAGCGACAGTGGAACGCCAAACCGCTTTCCGACGAAGACGCGGAACGTTTCCGAACGCGCTATGCAGAGGCTGGGCTCAAAGGGGTCGTCGCTCACGATTCGTACCTGATCAACCTGGCGTCGCCGAAGGACGATCTGTGGGACAAGTCAATTGCGGCCTTCAAAGATGAGCTTGAGCGCTGCGAGCGGCTGGGGATTCCTTTCCTCGTTACTCACCCTGGCTCGCACACCGGCTCAGGACGCGAGGCGGGCCTGGACAGGATCGTGACCGCCCTCGAACAGGTGCACAGCGATCTGCCCGGCTACACGGTTCGCACGTTACTGGAGACGACCGCTGGACAGGGCACGAATCTGGGTTCTACATTTGAAGATCTGGCGTACCTGTTAGAGAACACGGCTGCATCGGAGCGGTTGGGCGTGTGTTTCGACACCTGCCACGTCTTCGTGGCTGGTTACGACATTCGTACGCCGGAAACCTACGAATCGACCATGAGTGAATTCGACCGGATTGTCGGACTTACGCAAATTGAGGCGTTACACTTTAATGATGCCAAGGAAGAGCTTGGTTCGAAGAAAGATCGCCATCACCTGATTGGTCAGGGTTGCATTGGTTCGGAGGGTTTCCGCAACTTCATGAACGACAGCCGGTTCGACGGCAAACCGGCGCTGCTCGAGACAGACAAGGGTGACGACCTGGCAGAGGATCGAGCAGCGCTTGCGTTGTTGCGTTCCCTGGTCAGCTAAGGCCGGTTGATGACCAGCAAGCGTGTCTCGGTCATGTCGTCAATCGCATAGCGCAGTCCTTCGCGGCTCAGGCCGGAATCTTTGACGCCGCCGTAGGGCATGTGGTCGATGCGGTAGGTCGGTATGTCGTTCAGGATGACGCCACCGACATCAAGCTTGTCGAAGGCCATGAGCGCGTGCTCCAGTTTGTCTGTGAAGACTCCCGCCTGGAGACCAAAGACCGAGTCGTTGATCTGATCGAGGCCTGCCGACCAATCATCGAACGGGAACAGAATCACGATCGGCGCGAACGCTTCGCGTGTGCAGACAAAGGAGTCGCGGCTGACTCCGGAGAGAATCGTGGGCGGGTAGAAGCGCCCATCCGGCTTTCCTCCACTGTGGACGGTTGCCCCTTCCGATTCCGCCGCCTGTACCCATTCGTGAATGCGCGCAACGGCTTTCTCGTCGATCATGGGCCCAAGCTCGGTCGTCTCGTCTGCCGGGTCTCCCATCTTGACGTTGCCGGCCGCCTCGATGAGGCCATCTACGACAGTGTCGAAGACGTCACGATGGATATAGGCGCGCTGGACGGAAATACAGACCTGGCCGGCGTAGGCAAACGATCCGGTAAGGATGCGTCCAACGGCAAAATCGAGGTTAGCGTCGCGGTCAACGATAACTCCCGCGTTGCCGCCCAACTCAAGGACGACCTTCTTCTTGCCGGCGCGACTCTTCATGTCCCAACCCACGTCCGGAGATCCTGTGAAGGTGAGAAGTTTGAAGCGTTCGTCGGTGACGAGCTTGTCGCCGAGGTCACGGTCCATCGGCATGATCGAAACCATGCCGGCCGGAACACCCGCTTCGTGGACCATCTCCGCGACAGCAAGCATCGTTAAAGGGTCGCGTGTCGGTGGCTTGAGGATAAGTGGATTCCCAGAGGCGAGAGCGGGACCAAGTTTGTGGAGTGCAAGGTTCAATGGAAAATTGAACGGTGAAATCCCGGCGATTGGGCCAATTGGGACTTTGCGCGTTATGCCGAAGCGGCCCTGGGACGCCGGCATCAGATCGAGTGGGATCTGTTCGCCGGTCATTCTCTGGGCTTCCTCGGCTGCCAACCGCATTGTGAAGACGCCCCGGTCAACTTCGACCCTTGAGTCACGAAGCGGTTTGCCGGCTTCCGCGGTGATGAGCCCGGCCAGCTCGTCGCGGCGCGCATGCATCTGGTCTGCAATCTTTGTTAGGTAGCCAGCACGCTCGTAGGCCGGTATTTGGCCGCCGTTACAGAAAACCGTTTCAGCGCGCTCAATAGCGTCTTCGAGATCTTGTCCGGTCGCGTATGAGGTTGTGCCGACTACCTCGTCGTTGAACGGGTTCTTGATCTCAAGCGGTTTGCCACCCGTGCGCCACTCGCCACCACAGTAGATTGGATATTCCTTTGCCACGGTTTTCGCTCCTTTGCGTTGTCTGAAATATGCATGAAGATGCCGGCTCAGTCTCAGATCTGCAACATACACGACGAAGGGCGCCCGGTCAAAACCCGAACGCCCTGGAATCCTTCGACAACGTATGCGCGGTTCGCGTTTACACCTGCGCCCACCAGTCGGGATCCTGCTCTCCGAAGCGCGCCAGCTCGGTCTTGGTATAGATCAAGCCGTCGCGTTCCTGGGTCGATAGCTCATACTGCTTGCTCATGGTAATCGCGTCCACAGGGCAAACCTGGGCGCACATTCCGCAGAACAGACAGCGGCCAGAGCGAAGGATAAATTCGCCAAGCTCACGGTCGCCCTCTTCAGACGGGACAACGTGCATTTCAAGGCAGGATGTGGGACAGATGCGAGCGCACAGCCCACAGGCAACGCACAGCGCTTCGCCGGTCTCAGGGTCGGCGCGCAACGATGGCAGTCCTCTGAAGCGGCCGGCCATATCGCGTTTCACGTCTGGATACTCAATTGTCTCTGGCTTTCGCAGGAGACGCTTGAGCGTGACCGCAAAACCCTTGAATTCGTTCAGCATCGGTTATCGAGCCACCTTTCTGAAGGCGCGGTCAGTCGGCAATTATCTGCACCTGCTCGGGCGCGATCCCGTTACCGATTGAGAGATGGACTGATGGGTCGGAACCAAAGTTCTTCACGGGCCACTGGATGCCTCCGCGCTCAAGCCGTGGGAAAGAGATCCCCGCGTACGCCGGAACGAACGCGCCGATCTCATCTAGGATTGCCGAGACATTATCGGTATTAATGCTATAGCCAAGACGGCGGGCGATCTCACCCATAAACCAGAGCGATGATTTTGCTTCGCCGGGAGCATCGACTGCGAGACGCACACGTTGCACGGTGCGATCCATGTTGGTGAACGTGCCGTCCTTTTCGAGATACATCGCAGCGGGCAGCACAACATGGGCCAACCTCGTGAGGTCGCTTTCGAACGCATCTTCAACGACAAGAAAGTCGAGCTTTGCCAATGCCTGGAGCAACGCAGGATCAATTGGACCTGCCCAGTAATGAGATTGCGCCGAGATGTACATTGCCGTAATCCGGCCCGGATTGATAGCGCCGGCGAGATCGACTATCGAAACCCCAGGCTCACCTGGGAGCTCGCGCACGGTCTTGAATCCGTTCTGGGAGACCGCGCTTTCATTCCAGCGCGTGGACCACACCTCCTCAAACCCGGCACGAGCAGTGACATCGCTAACCTCCGCGCCACCTGGCAGCCAGCCGGGGTGACATCCTACGTCGGTTGAGCCCTGGAAGTTGGCGTTGAGACGAAGTGCCATAACGCCGCCACCCGGTCTGCCGATGTTACCGCAGGCAATCGCAAGGTTGTTGGCGGCAATGACAGTATCTTCACTGTTGCCGACCGTGTTGGCGGCGACCGTGTGCCAGATTGCGCTGGCCGGATATTCAGCGTTCTCTTCCTCGCTCTTGCCCTTGCCGCCGGTGGCATAAAGGATCGCGCAGGCGCGAAGCTCGATTGGATCAACCCCGGCCATCAAAGCGACGGTGTCTATGTCGACGTTGCCTCCGAGACGGTCCAGATCCGCCGTCGTGATGCCAGGCGCAGCCAAACATTCCTCGACGATCACTCGCATCATAGCGCGTAGAACGTCACCTTCGGCGCCTTGCTTTGCCGGCAGCCAGTGGTTCGATCGCTCGGCGAGGGGCTGGTGCTCGCTCGACACAACAAGCATCGCTGCTTCCCGATAGCGTTGCGCCCAGTACAGCCAGTAGGATGCCACCGGCTCAGTCTTGCCAACGCTCGGCCCGACAACGAGCACTGCATTCGCGCTGCTCATCATTTCCTGCATGCCGGCACTGCTGGCCGAGACCCCGAAGGATCGAGCCATAGCGCGGTCAACCGCGGCCTGGCTTGGAGTGATGAGCCGATCGATGTTGTTCGAGTTCATGACCGCGCGAGTGAA
>JACCZH010000320.1 GCA_013696045.1 Chloroflexia bacterium | reverse complement strand
GCCACAGGCGATCTGGAGCAGGCGTTGGCGCACCAGCGTGGGCAAGGTGTGCCGCACCGGACCCCAGCCGCCAGTCGGGGATGGCTGCGGCCAGTGCAGCCGAGAGTCCCAGGTCGTCGTCGGCTTCGCCCAACCAGAGCAGGCCGCCGTCCGAGGTGAGCCCGTCAAGGTCGAACCGCGTCTCGACGGGTCGCGGTGTGGCCGGAAACAGCACGGGGTCTGTGGCAAACTGAGTCATCGAGGCACCTCCTGGGAACGGTTCCGAATTGGTCTTCAGTACCGATACCAGACTGGTGCCTCGTTGTCACCTATGAATAATCCGGGCTAAACGGGAAGTCCGGCGCGAGGAAAGATGCCAAGGCACACGACAACGCCGCGCCATACATTGATGCACGCGACTGGGTTACGGCGTCGAATTCGAAATGGATTGTTTCGAGGCGTAAGCCACCACCAACTTGAAGGTGGGTCCCTCTTGGTTATGACTTGGATTGGAACCTATGTGCTCCAAATCTGTTGAACTCTCCGACCGTGCGAGGTCAACGTGCTGTTACCGTGACTGGTCACCGACGTTGGCAAAGGCAGCAATAATGGACGCAAGCAGCGCGATGCCCCCCAACACCATCCCCACGCCAAGCACCCACACCAGCAGCTCGTGGTAGATGAGAATGAGAACTCCTAGAATGATCAGGAGCGCCGCGAGAACGACTGTCCCAACCAACCCCACACTCTGGACAATGCCTACTAGTTTCGCTTGCATGCTTCCTTCTCTCTGCCCGTCTCGCCTAGCGTACCCGGCTGCTCGTCGTCTTGACGTTCGTCTCGACATGCACGGTGCTCACCGGCCGGCCAAGATGATGCTCAACAGTCGCCTTGATCCGCTCCTGGAGCTCCTGTGTTAGACCGGGAATGTTCTGGCCGGGCTCTATGGTTGCATGGCAATCAATCGCCACTGCATTATCGTGTTCCTTGATCTTGGTTGATGAGTCGATGACGCCAGAGATGCTGCGCGCCTCGTAATTGACAATATTGCGCACACTGTCCTCCCTGATCGTGACGGTTCCTAATTCACTCTGAGTAACTGTCATGCGTGATTTGGATGTGCCTAATGATCCGAGCTCGGCAATGAACAAGAACACCCCTAGGACCAGAAACGCGGCTAAGATGCCAACCGCCCAGGCGAACTCCGGTCCGCTCAGGTTGTCTAGTTCGGTCAATCGATCTTGAAACCAGTTATTTGTTGCAAGCTGAACGGGCGTCAGGAGATCCAAAACCACCAACAACAATGCCCCAGCTACAACGATGATGATGAGGCTGACGAGGATGACCAACACACGATTGACGATGTTCATCCAACGCCTACCCTTCCTTGTGAACCACGAGATCAACGATCGCAACGTCAATCTGGCCAACCGGATCACTCGTGAGCTCCGCAATCGCAGACCTGGCAGCCCGGCGTATATCGTCGCTCACCATCGGCAACGGAAGAGCGGCGATGTAGCGCACCCGGACCTGGATTTCGATGGTGATGTCGCCGGTCTCTCGTCGGACAGCCACTCCGTATATCGTTTCGCCTGGACCGTAGGTGGCCGCAGTCGAGGGACGGTGCGCGTGGACGTCGAAAACTGCGGCAACATTTTCGACGGCTACGACAATCGCACGCGCAAGCGCTATCGAATCAACCGAAGTTGAACCGTGCTCCGAAGTGATCTTAGACACGGATGTGCATGCTTTTCTGACTAACACCCAGCCTACTCAACGCGCGGCTCGCTAAATTCATCACCGGGAACATAGACATCTTCGACGTCGATGTTAACCTCTTTGACGATCAGGCCGGTCATCGTCTGAACGCGGTCCATGATGTTTCTGCGCACGGCCTCAGCGACATCCGGGATACTTACTCCGTACATTACGGTCATCGACAGGTCCAGCGCTGCTTCGCGCTTGCCAACTTCGACATCGACACCATGATGATAGCGAGTGCCGCCGCCGACCCGACCGGTCAGTCCGGCGATTGTCTCACCTGCGCCACGCGCCCTGAGCTCATACACGCCGTCGACCT
>JACCZH010000318.1 GCA_013696045.1 Chloroflexia bacterium | reverse complement strand
GTGCTGGACGAAGTCGGGCACAAGAACCTCAAGATTCAATACGACGTGTACCACGCCCAGCGTATGGAGGGAAATCTGACGGCAACGCTAGAGCAGTTTCTGGGTCAGATCGGTCACGTCCAGATCGCCGACAGCCCGGCCCGCAACCAGCCCGGCACCGGCGAGATCAACTACCCGTTCGTGCTGAGCCAGCTCGACACTATCGGCTACGACGGTTGGGTTAGCCTGGAGTACAAGCCCAGCGGTACGACTGAATCGTCGTTGGGATGGCTGCGGGAGTGGGGGTTCTGGGAGTAGAGGCCAGTTTGATGTTAGACGTTCAGGGCTATGTGGAGGGAGATCGACCTCTCAACGGTCATCCTTCGTTCCTCAGGATGACTACCCAGAATCGGAATCATCATCCAGTATTTTCGACCGTCCAAGCAGTAAGAACAGGAGAACACAACCATGCCAGAACGCATTGGGTTTATCGGGATCGGGATTATGGGCAAGCCGATGTGCCGCAATCTGGTTAAGGCCGGCTATGAGCTGGTCATTCATAACCGCAGCCCGGCGGCGGTCGACGAGCTCGTGGCCGAGTCGGACAACATCACGGTCGCTAGTAGTCCAAGGGAAGTGGCCGAGCAGGTGGACATCGTCATCACGATGTTGCCGGACTCGCCGGACGTGAAACAGGTGGTCTTTGGAGACAACGGCCTGCTGGGCGTGATGAGCCAGGGCAAGCTGCTGATCGACATGAGTACCATCGCGCCGGCCGCGGCCATCGAGGTCAACGACGCCCTGGTCGAGCGCGGCGCGAGCGCGCTGGATGCGCCGGTCAGTGGCGGCGACAAGGGCGCGATTGCCGGAACGCTCAGCATCATGGTGGGTGGGTCTGCGGAGGATTTTGACCGCGCCCATGCGATCTTCGAAGGTGTCGGCAAGACCATCGTGCATGTCGGCGCGAGCGGCGCAGGCCAGATGGTGAAGGCCTGCAATCAGATCGTTGTGGCCATTAACTATGCCGCCGTCAGCGAGGCACTGGTGCTCGGCTCCAAGGCCGGAGTAGACCCGCTGAAGATCGTCGAGGTCCTGAATGGTGGCCTTGCAGCCAGCCGGGTGCTTGAGATGCGTGGCGCAACTATGACGGCGCACCAGTTCGAGCCCGGTTTCCGGATCAACCTGCACCGCAAGGACCTCGGCATCATCACCGAGACCGGCAAGGCCTACAACGTCCCGCTGCCGGTCACATCGGTCGTCAGCCAGCTCTTCGAGTCTGTGGCCTCGGCCGGCAACGGTGATCTCGACCATTCGGCGCTGATCACAGCCATTGAGGATCTGGCGCACCACCGGGTTGGGGAACAAACGTAGAGACGTCCCGGCGGGGCGTCTTCTCTCAACGTCCGTGTCGCCCAAGTTTTCAGACGCCACAGGCGCAGTGGGTTGAGAAGAGCGAGGGCGTTGTGGTCCGTGAGGTGTCAGGTTATTTCAGCGAAGGTTATTGGCAATCGGACAATCCGCATGGTGTTCGAGGGCGGATTGGCGAACACCACCGCGCGCTCAGTACCTACGTCAACACGTTCGCTGGCGCTGGGTTTGTGTTAGAGCGAATGCACGAGCTTCAGGCCGTTGGTCACCGTGCTGAACAGGCGTCCGGCAATCGGGAAATTCCATCGATTCTCATCATGCGATTTCAGGCGCGCTGATCCCCGCCTCTACTCGAACCCAACCTCGATCGTGTTGGCCGGGATCGTTATCTGACGTTGGCCCTCGGGTTGGATCAGGATGGTGGAGGTTATGGGGCCGGAGGACCAGAAGCGGTGGACGCCTTCGTAGGCGCCGTTGGACACTCGTTGCAGCATGGCGGTCTGGACGCCCTGCTGACCCTGGAAAAAGCGTATGTCGATTCTCTCCGGCAGATCGCTGAGGGTGGCATTGGCCAGGGCGTCTTGAGCGATTGCCAGGGTGATCGTTTCAGGCATCGGCTCGCCGGTCTGGGCGTCGATCAGGCGTAACCTCACGGTTGTGTTCTCATTCACAACGGGTTGCTCCGGCTCGGTCGAGAGCTCAAAAAGATAGGCGCGGCCGTCGCTGCCGATAAAGGTCGGTACGACGTCGATCTGACCGGCCCGTGGAGACACCCAGGATTGTCCGTCCGCGTTGGAGACCGCGACGTCCACCGTCCAGCGGCCCATGTCCTGGACGGTCACGCTGCCACGATAGACGCCCGGCTCAACTTGCCCGAGAACCAGGAACTGGCGGTCGCCGTTACGAGATTCAACAATGGCAGTCACCCCCGCTGTGGACGTGAAGCGCACGTCCTGTTGGTCGGAGGTCAGGACATTCCCGCTGGCCGGGTCGAGAACCCTCACCTCAACCGTCGCCTGCTGCCCGGCGGCCACAACCGCCCGCCCGGTCGTCACCTCGAGCCGGGGCAGTGTGGAGAAGAGCTCGCTGTCGGTGAGTTTTACCCCATCGATGGCCGGACTGCGGCTGTATTGTGACCGGTAGAGGTCCGCTGGCGAGCGCGGCCAGTAGCGGTTGGAATCGTTCGAGGGGATCTGCAATCTGTCAACGATCTGTTTGGCGTTTCCGGACGTCATCCTAACCATCTCGATCGTTTGACCAGAGTCCGAGGGTACGCGAACCTGGACGTAGATCGTGGCTTCAGCCAGCGCGAGATGGATGGCGTCGACAAAACCCTCGATCGGGATAAAGTCAGCGATCCGCCAGGTGGTTGCGTCAATGACCCAGACTCCAGACTGCCATGCATCGCTGTTCTGGAACGAACCCTGCTCCGGCGCAGCGACATAGATCTGCGACCCATCGGCTGAGAGCGTGGCCGCGTAGCCGAATAGATACTCATCGCCGCCGTCAAACCGGGATTCGAAGTCACCCCGATCAAGTGGAAAGGTTCGCTCCAGCCGTCGCTCGGCCAGGTTGATGATAGCGACCGATGCGCCGTTCTGATCGATGACATACATGCGCTGGCCATCGTGTGACAGCACGGACGCCAACGTGGCGTTCTGGTAGCCGTCGAGGGGAGTGAAGGGTAACTCAATGATCGTCCGCTCCCCTGTTTGTAAGTCAATGAACTGCACGCGCGTCTGGGAGCCGCCTCTGTCCTGCTGAAGGCCATAGAGCGCGCCACCGTCAACGGTTGGCCTGGCGCCCCAGAACCAGAACTCCTGCTCGGGATCGGCATTGATACCTTGCTCGTTAACCTTGGTCATATCCATGCGGTTGATCGTGAAAAGCCGTATCTGCCGGCCCTTGCCTGGATCGCCGAAGTTTTCCAGAAATAGATAGACATACTCGCTGTCTGGCGGAGCATAGAGATGGATGTTGCCCTGGTAGGTGCGGGAGTCGACGGTCTGTTCAGGCAGATCAATTTCCAGGGTACCTCGTGGTTTGCCGTTGCGTTGGAAGAGGGCATGAATTGTGAGCGTCGGACTGTTGTCGGTCGTCAGCACAGCGGCGTAGACGCGGTCGTCCGCAATCGCAGACGCCAGTCTGGGAGCGTAGGCCAAATTGGGATCGGTGCTGGGGTTCCCGTCAACGGTCAGCAGCTCTGTTTCCCATTGCAATCCAACGTTGTTGGTTCCGTAGGAGCTGACGAAGAATCGGGTCTGATCGTCGCCTGGCTCCTCGCGAAAGAGGACCAGCTGATAGCCGTCAGGCGAGAGCCCGCCAACGGACGATCCGTCCGCCAGCCTGATCTCGTTGACGAAGAGATTCTGGATCTGGTTTTGCTCCGGATCGTAGCGCGCAACGCTTCTATAAAAGCCGTTTGGTGAATCCACCTGCTCGTGAATAGTTTCCAACAGGAACCAGCCGGGCACATTGGCGGCCGGCAGGGAAGGTGTGGGTGTAGACTCCGGCGCGAACACCGGTGGCGCAAGGGTAGGAGCCGGTTCCGTGGGAATTGCCGTGGTTTCCTCGCTGGCTGCGCTTCCGGAGGAGCTACCCTCAGCCTCACTGCCATTCAGAAGCCCATCACCGAACAACACCGCAATGCCCACCACCAGAACCAGGAGAACAGCGCCGACGATGCCGTAGGTGATGAACTGTGATTGTTGTTTTTGGCGGCGCTGGATCTCCGTCAGAGGCTCTTCGAGCCGCAGCCAGAGATTGATCTTCGGCGCGTCGAAGGTTGCTTCAACAAGCACGGAACGCAACGGCTCGCCGGCCGGCAGGTCCACGCTCTGTCGCACTCGCTGGCGGGCAGTCTCCATTGGCGCGGCCAGCGGTTCGTTGCGCCGTTCAAGCAGCGTGTTCAGCGTACTGGAATCGAGCCCGCTGAGGTCGCCCAGGACGAGTCCCACTCTCTCGCGGACGTTGAGGCGGCCAAGGGCAGCCAGCAGCAAGGTGCGCCGGTTGTCAACGCCATAGCGGGTTGGGCCGGGATCGGCGAAGAGTCCGGCCGGCGCGTCACGCTCGATGCGCTCCGTATAGTCGCCCTTCAGGAACGATTTTCCAATCAGCAGTAAGAGCCGGGTGCGGGCATCGGAATCCAGCTCGGATGTCCTGGTGTGCTCGAAGAGCTCCAGGAAACCTGTTTCGGCCAGCGCGATGGCGGCCTGCCGGTCTCCGGTGAGGAGGAAGCTGACATACAGCGCCTCGCCTTGCAGGCTTCCGACGAGCTGCTGAGCAGCGACAAGGTTGCCTTGCTGCCAGGTAGAGGTGGAATCGCGTTCGGTGTCACGCTGCAATGGGGCCTCTTGTCCAAGGTTTCATGTAATCTGTCTGATGCATTACCCTGATTACACCGTATCCGGAGCCCGCGTTCCCACGTTGACCGGGTTATCCTCATACGGTCGCCAGGGCTCCCAGGTGAAGCGGGTGCGGTAGCGCTCGAAGAGCCGCAACACCGGCCGGGCCAGTGCCAGGACCAGGACGATGTTCGCCACGGCCCTGAACGAGTCATAAACAAGCGATGTTGCTAAGTAAAAGCGCGCATAGGTTGAAATGGTTTCGCTCAGGCTCATGCCGGCCACCCAGTACAACCCAACACTCTCCCGCAAACCCGGCGCGGCGAAGGGCCACTCGCTCAGATTCAGGATCGCGCCATAGAGCAAGCCCCAGGCTCCTCCAAAGACCGCCAGCGTAGCCAGCTCCCGGCGGCTGCCAGGGCTTTCGGAATGTGGCAGCCAGCCGGCCGTCATGCCAATCCAGCCCGCGCCGAGCATCTGATAGGGCAGCCAGGGTCCAAGGCCGCCGGTGATCAGCGCGGACACCAGCAGTGTTAAGGCTCCCATGAGAAATCCAAAGTTCGCGCCGAAGCTGAAACCTGCCAGAATGATCAGAAAAAAGATTGGCGATGCCCCGAGTAGGGTCGGGATGAGCCGTAGGGTTGCGTCCACCGCGACGAGCACCCCGAGCAGCGCCACCATTTTGGACGCGCCGTGGTCGATTCTGCCGGTGCTTCCCTGGAGCTCGAGAACGATAACGAGCAGGCAGAGCCCGCCAAGCGCGGTAAAGAGCAACGGCGTCTCAATACCGCTGCGTTGTGGGCGTGACTGCGCCCCGGCCAGGACCGGCAGAAAGAATGGATAGAGAAAGCTGAGCAGGCCGACGGCGCTCATCACGAGCACCAGAGGCGAGCCGAAGCGAGCGTCGCGTCGCATGTGTGCCCTCCGGGGCTATCGTATCATTGAGAAGCAGACGCTTTCCCCAGAAACGCGCTACTGAGTAAGCATATCCAGCGAGTTTCGACGGCGTTATCGCCGCTCAGGCAGGGATACCACGTTCGACAATAGATTTGGAATTGCACTATGAGTACGACGGACCGCACGGACGCCGACATTCAACGTGAGGTTGCCGAGCTGATTGGCGGCGCCGGCTTACCGTTGTCTGTAACGGTCAAGAAAGGTGTGGTGACGCTGGAAGGGGTCGTCCTCTCGGAAGAGGAGCGTGAGGCTGCGGCCGATCTCACCAATTTCATCCCCGGCGTGACCGAGGTCGTGGATGCGCTTGAGGTTATGGACATGGAGGACGATCAGCCCAACGTGCTGTTCGGCATGCCGACCCGGCCTGACGAGTGGGGCCTGGACCCGCGTGATGTGAACGCTGACGAGGTTTCGCTTGAGGAGATCACCACC
>JACCZH010000314.1 GCA_013696045.1 Chloroflexia bacterium | reverse complement strand
CGCCAGGAGATTGATACCGGCCTGGATGTCGGACACCGCGCACATCTCGTTGACGGTGTGGATGTAGCGTGTTGGAAACGAGAGCGTGATGACCGGCGCGCCGCCGCGATTGATGACCATGGCGCCTGCATCGGTGCCGCCACGCGGCAGAACCTCCATTTGATGGGGAATGTCGTTCTCGCGCGCCAGCTGCCGGAAGTGCTGGACGAGCTTGTGGTTGGAGATGTGCGAGGAATCCATGATCTTGATGGCTGCGCCCTCGCCGAGTTTGCTGACGGTGTCCTGCTCCGAGCCGCCTGGAATGTCCATGGCCAGGGTCACGTCCAGCGCGACACCAATGTCGGGATCAACATTGAAGGCGGAGGTGCGGGCGCCACGCAACCCGACTTCTTCCTGGACTGTCGCGACCGCGACAATGGTGGCGTTCGGTTGGCGGTCGCCGAGCGCCTTCAGTGCTTCGAGCATGGCGAACACGCATAACCGGTCGTCAAATGCCTTGCCGATAACATTGTTGCCAACTCGCTCGACAGTGCGGTCCATGACCACCATGTCGCCGATCTCGACCTTCTCCTTGACTTCGTCGCCTGACAAGCCGATGTCAACGAACACTTCGTCGAGCTTCGGCGCGCTCAGCTCCGCGCCGGCCAGCAGGTGAATCGGCTTGGACTGGGTGGCCATGACGCCGCGCAGCGCGTCGCCCTTGAATCCATGCACGATAACTCGTTGTGCCGGCAGCACCCGTGGGTCGAATCCTCCAACCGGCTGCAAGCGCAGAAAACCCTTGTCGTCGATATGCTTCACAAGGAAGCCGATCTCGTCCATATGCGCCGCCAGCATGACGGTCTGACCACCTGAGCCTCGCTTGATGCCGACCACGTTGCCGAGCCGGTCAACCGACGTCTCGTCGCAGAGAGTGGACATGCGTTCCCGGACGAATGCCCTGACTGCGTCTTCCCGGCCACCGATGCCCGGCAGCTCGCAGAGCGTTTTCAACAGGTCAAAGTCGAACGGCTGATTCTGTTGGGCTGTCAATCTGTCTCCTCCAACTCGGATCGTAGTCCTGCTCGTTGGTCTAACGCATGCCGTGTGCAGACCAACAATCGGTACTTTTAGCGTCTATTCATTCTAGCCGCCAAACGTCACACTGGACACCACAGGAGATTGAGACCCATTTATCGGCTGATGGGAGGGATTCCAATAAACGATCGAACGCTGATGCATCCTTTGGTCGGGGCGTTCACTGCAATCCTGGTCACAGTGGTGTCCTATTTCGCGATGGGTGACTGGCCGAATCTGGGATTTATCTTTGGCCTGCTGCTCATCGGGGTTGGTATTGGTCTGGTGATTGCCCGGCTAGGCAGGGTTGGTCCGTTTGAGGGTGAGTTCGGGTCGCCCTGGTTCGAGTCCGACCTGTGCGCTTCTCTTGGGCGCGAGGCCGCGCGAGCAGCCAGGTTTCAACGCGAACTGACCATCGCGGTGGTGCGGCAACGCTCAGGCGAGACGATCGATTGGAATGCTCACATGCGAGCCTCGGACCAGGTTATCAGCTGCCGCAACGGGTGGTTTGTGCTGGTCCTTCCGGAAACGACCAAGGACGGCGTCGAGGCGCTTATTACACGAACGACTGCTGAAAATAGCGCCCGGGTCCAGGCCGTTGTCATGGATCCCTCCGCGATTCATTTCAAGCCGGAGAGGCTGGGCGAGGCGCTGTTGCGGCTGGTTCGTGACGCTCCAGAGCCGAGCGACGCGCCGCTGGTGGTCCGTCGCGACACCGATCGTCTGCGTTGGACGGGCTGACGAGCAGGATTCCCGCTGACCGGTGATAATAGCTTCCTTGACGGGATCGCCGTTCTGGGAAGGAAAGTTTCACTGATGACGATTGACCTCAACCGAGCCCGGCGGGAAACGCCGGGCAGCGAGCACGTTCTTCACTTCAACAACGCCGGCTCGGCCCTAATGCCGCAGCCTGTCCTCGACGCACAGATCGATCACCTTCAGCTCGAAGCCCGGATCGGTGGATATGAATCGGCCGCCCGCGCACGTGACGGTGTTGAGCGAGTCTATGGCGCGGCAGCTGAGCTGATTGGCGCGAAGACGGATGAGATCGCCATCATCGAAAACGCCACGCGCGCCTGGGACATGGCGTTCTACTCCATCCCCTTCGAGCCGGGAGACCGTATCTTGACCGCCATGGCCGAATACGGCAGTAATTACATTGCGTACCTGCAGATCGCCTGCAAAACCGGCGCGGTGGTTGAGGTGATTCCTAACGATGAACACGGACAGACGTCTGTGGATGCTCTCAAAGAGATGATCGACGAGCGAGTAAAGCTTATCTCGATCACGCATGTTCCCACCAATGGAGGGCTGGTGAACCCCGCGAACGCGATCGGCAAGGTGGCACGCGAGGCAGGCATTCTGTACCTGGTTGACGCTTGCCAGTCGGTCGGCCAGCTACCGGTGAATGTCGATAAGATGGGCTGCGACATGCTCTCGACGACCGGTCGTAAATATTTGCGAGGTCCGCGCGGGACAGGTTTCCTGTATGTCCGTGAGGAAGTGCTGGAAAGGCTTGAGCCTCCGTTTCTGGATATGCGCGCCGCGACCTGGGTTGACAAGGGCCACTACGAGATCGTTGGCAACGCCAAGCGCTTCGAAAACTGGGAAACGAACTATGCGGCTAAAATCGGGCTGGGCGTTGCGATTGACTACGCGCTCGAGTGGGGTATTGAGAACATCTGGGAACGCGTGCAATCGCTGTCCGAGCGACTGCGGGGTGAGCTCAGCTCAATACCCGGCGTTACCCTGCGTGACCTCGGCGAGGTGCGTTGCGGGATCGTGACGTTCGATGTTGCTGGCCGTGACGTAGCCGAGATCAAGGCTGCTTTGGAAGGGCAGAACATCAATGTCACCGCGTCACGCCCGCCGTCAACCCGGCTGGACATGGAAGCGCGCGGAATTGCTGGATTGGTGCGCGCGTCGGTGCATTATTACAATAGCGAGGACGAGGTGAGCCGGTTCTGCGAGGTGTTGGAGGGTATTGTCGCGTAAGTCGTTCACGATGTAATGAGCTCTGACTTCAGACCAAGGCTTTGGGCGTTGCGGGGGAAAACCAATAGCGGTATTCCTCACGTATGCACGTCAATGCTTCATGAGGGCCTTTTTCGCGTATCTCGATCGAGGCGCGAAACTCAGTCAGATCGGGAAACTCCTTTGGCTCGCATTTCGGAGGAACCAATCGTGCGACAGCCTTGCTGTAGCGCAAGATGATGATTTCCTCACTGGCCTCAGCTCGCTGAATAAGGGGCCGCAGATTGCGGATGCTCACTTCTGCCATCTATCTGTGATCCTTTTTCTACGTGATGTACATCCAAAATGTGCACCATAGTGATCCTGGCACGCCCTATGGGATCTTTCCAATTCTGCGGTTTCCGGCGACAATCGGTCAGACGGCATGATCCTACGTCGCAAGTTTTGAGGGTAAGAGAGGAAGTATATGAGCACGACGCAGTTTCCACCGGTCTTCGACGGTCATAACGACACGGTCCTGAGCTTGACCCGCAGCGGCAGGTCGTTCTTCAAGAGGAGTGACAAGGGCCACATTGATCTGCCGCGTTCGCAGGAGGGCGGACTTGGCGGAGGGTTTTTCGCCGTGTACATCGCCGATCCTTCGCCGCCACAGCAGGAAGGACAGAGACTTAGCGCCGAACAGGTGCTCTCGCGCTACAGTGATGAGAGTACCTGGCCGGAGCCGATGTCGCTGGAGTTTGCCCAGTCCAGGGCGTTGAGCCTGTTGGGCGCTCTGATCCGGTTGGAGGAGGAATCCCGGGGTACGGCGAAAATCGTGCGCACAGCCGCCGAGATCCAGGAGTGCATGGACAACGGCACGTTCGCGATTCTGCTGCATTTTGAAGGTGCAGAGCCACTGGACACCGCTGGGGACGCGCTGGAAGTATTTTATGCCGCTGGAGTCCGTTCGCTTGGCATCACGCATAGCCGGCGCAATACCTTTGCGACCGGTGTGCCCTTCAAGTTCCCGAGCTCGCCAGACACCGGCGCGGGGCTGACCGACGTTGGCAAGGAGCTGGTCCGGCAGTGTAACCGGCGCAAGCTGATGCTTGATCTGTCGCACATCACTGAGAAAGGATTCTGGGATGTCGCGGCGATTACCGACGCGCCGCTGGTGGCGACGCATTCGAACGCGCATGTGCTGAGCGAGACTCCTCGTAATCTCACCGACAAGCAGCTAGACGCGGTGAAGGAGAGCCGTGGCATGGTGGGCCTGAACTTCCATGTCGGGTTTCTGCGGTCGGACGGCAAGGCAGACAGCGATACGCCGCTGTCGGTGATGGCCGATCATCTGGAGCGCTTGGTCGAAAAGACCGGCATCGACTGCGTCGGTCTGGGATCTGACTATGACGGCGCCATGATGCCCGACGAGCTGAAGGACGCTGCCGGGCTGCCGAAGCTGATGTCCGAGATCCAGAGCCGGGGCTACAGCGATGATGATATGCGCAAAATCGCGCACGGAAACTGGGTGCGCGTCTTGCGCGAGACCTGGGGCGAGTAGAGGAGAAAACACATGAGCGCGCAAGGATTCCCGCCTGTCTTTGACGGGCATAACGACACAATCCTGAGTTTGAATCGCACCGGACGCTCTTTCTTCGAGAAGAGCAGCGAAGGGCATCTCGACCTGCCGCGCGCAAAAGAAGGAGGAGTTGGAGGCGGCTTCTTCGCGGTGTACATTGCGGACCGTGGCGCGGACCAGCCGACGGATGACGCACTCTCGACCGAGTACGCACAGTCACAGGCGCTAAGTATGCTCGGCAAGCTGATCCGGCTTGAGGCGGAGTCACAAGGACAGTGCAAGATTGTCCGGACGGCTACCGAGATCCAGGAGTGCATGGACAATGGCACATTTGCCATTTTGCTGCACATCGAGGGCGCTGAGCCGCTGGACGCCAAGGGCGACACGCTGGAGGTGTTCTATGCAGCGGGACTGCGCTCGGTTGGCATTACCCACAGCCGCTCGAATATCTTCGGTCACGGTGTCACCTGGGTGCGCAGCCGTCCCGACACCCTTCCAGCGTCGCCGGACACCGGTCCGGGTCTGACGGACGCCGGTAAGGACCTGGTGCGTCATTGCAACAAGCTGGGTGTCATGATCGACCTGTCCCATCTTAACGAGAAGGGTTTCTGGGATGTCGCGGCGTTGTCGGAGCACCCGCTGGTGGCGACGCACTCGAACGTTCACGCGCTGAGCTCCGTCTCGCGCAACCTGACTGACAAGCAGCTCAACGCGATTAAAGAGAGCAACGGGGTTGTTGGCTTGAACTATGCCGTGTCGTTTCTGCGCGAGGATGGCCAGCGCGACCCCGACAACACGCCTGTTTCGCTTATGGTTGACCACATCGATTATCTGGTAGATAAACTCGGTATCAATGGTGTCGCGCTAGGTTCGGACTACGACGGCACGACGGTTCCCTCCGAGATAGGTGATGCGGCGGGCCAGCCGGTTCTGATTCAGGGGCTGAGAGACCGGGGTTACGACGACGATGCGCTGGCGAAGCTTGCGCACCGGAACTGGGTTCGCGTGTTACGGGACACCTGGGGATCGTAAGGCGAGTTCCAGATCTACGCTAATCAAGCTCCCTTCGCTACAGCTTCCGGTATAACGCCGGGGGCTGTTTTCGTTGCAACCTCCGTTCAATATATACCCTAATCTTGACATTAGGCTTGCCTAATTCTATCCTTGAGGCTGTAAACGATATGAGAAGCCCGTAATGGGCGAGGCATACCTGGTAGGACAAGCTGGCTGGCATAGGCAAGGGAGTAAGATGAAACCGAGATTACGATTACGGGCGTACGCTCTTGTGGCGGTCATAGTCATGGTTCTGGCCGCCTGTGGAACTGACGCGGCCGATAATGGAGACGTTGGCGGTCGCGAAATCAATGTCGTCGCGACGACCGGCATGATCGCCGACGCGGTGAGAAATGTTGGCGGGGACCGCGTCGACGTGACCGGCCTGATGGGTCCGGGGGTTGATCCGCATCTCTACCGGCCGACGGCAAGTGACGTGAGCGTGCTTGAGAACGCGGACATCATTTTCTACAACGGTCTGGAGCTTGAAGGCCGAATGACAGATATCTTTGTCCGGCTGGCGGCGTCTAAACCAACCGTGGCTGTCACTGCCGGGCTGCCGGAAGATCGGCTTCAGGAGCCTCCTGAGTTCGACGGCAAATATGACCCACACATCTGGTTTGATGTTGATCTATGGTCGCTGACGATCCAGAACGTTCAGCGGCAACTGGCCGAGCTTGATCCGGACAGCGCCGAAATCTATCAAGCCAATGCCGACAGCTATATTGCCGAGTTGCAGGAGCTCGACAGCTACGTTCAGGAGCAGATCGACACGATCCCTGAGCCGGGGCGTATCTTAATCACCGCGCATGATGCGTTTGGTTATTTTGGTCTGCGTTACGGTGTCGAAGTGATCGGTCTGCAGGGCACAAGCACGGCGGCGGAGGCTGGCGCGGCAGATGTTCAGAACCTGAGCCGGTTGATCGTCGAGCGCCAGATCAAGGCCATCTTTGTGGAGTCGAGCGTTCCTCGCGCAACGATTGAGGCCGTTCAATCAGCCGTGGAAGCCGGGGGACATGACGTTGCCATCGGCGGCGAGCTCTTCTCCGACGCGATGGGCGCTGACGGAACTCCAGAGGGCACGTACATCGGCATGGTCCGGCACAACGTCGACACGATCGCCGGAGCGCTGCGGTAACGGAAAGGATACCCATGGACTCAGAAGAAGCGCTGGACCGGCTCCCTGTCGCGGTGCGGGATCTGACTGTTGCCTACCGTGACACACCGGTCCTCTGGGACGTGGATGTCTCGATGCCGGAAGGCAAGATGATCGCGATCGTCGGACCGAATGGCGCGGGAAAATCGACGCTTATTAAGTCCATCCTCAATTTGGTGCCGCTTACCAGCGGCAACGTCACGATCTACGGCAAAACGTACAAGGCGCAGCGTTCCATGGTCGGCTACGTGCCTCAGCGCGGCAGCGTGGATTGGGACTTTCCGACGACGACGCTGGATGTCGTTCAGATGGGTATGTACGGCAAGCTGGGCTGGATTCGCCGGCCGGGCAAGCGAGAGCGTGACGTTGCGCTGGAGTGTCTTGAAAAGGTCGGGATGGCCAGCTACGCCAACCGCCAGATAAGTCAGCTCTCGGGTGGACAGCAGCAGAGGGTTTTTCTGGCGCGAGCCCTGGCTCAGGACGCCCAGATCTACTTTATGGATGAACCCTTCGCTGGTGTCGACGCAACCACCGAGCGCGCCATCGTCGACATCATGCGCGAGCTGCGCGAATCCGGCAAGACCCTGGTCGTCGTGCATCACAACCTCGAAACCGTGCCCGAGTATTTTGACTGGGTCATCCTTCTCAATGTGCGGGTGATTGCCAGCGGGCCGGTTGAGGAAGTATTTACCCGCGAGGCGATCCAGAAGGCCTACGGCGGCCGCATGACGTTCCTGCCGGATTCGGTGGGCGAGCCATCAGGTCCGCTCCGGCGCGCTGAGAGCCTCGGGGACTAGACGATGCTCGATTTGCTGCACGATGTCATATTCGATTACACCCTGCGCAACGTTGCGCTCGGGTCTGCCTTGCTGGGCATCGTCGGCGGTGTGCTGGGTTCATTCGCCGTGCTGCGCAGGCAAGGACTGCTAGGTGACGCGCTGGCGCACACGGCGCTACCGGGTATCTGCCTGGCGTTCATGCTGACCGGACTGAGGACGCCGCTGGTGTTGATGGCAGGCGCCGCGATCACCGGCTGGATCGGGACGTTGATCATTATCAAGGTGGTTCAGGACACGCGAATCAGCGAGGACAGTGCCCTCGGGATCGTGTTGAGTGTCTTCTTCGGTATTGGGATCGTTCTGCTGACATACATACAACAGTCAAACAACGCGAACCAGGCGGGTCTGGACCGCTATCTCTTTGGCCAGGCGGCTACGCTGGTGCAGAGCCATGTCATTACGATGGCCGTGCTGGGTGGCGCGGCGTTACTGTGTGTTGCGCTGCTGTTCAAAGAGTTCAAGCTGCTGTCGTTTGACCCGGAGTTTGCCGCCAGCATCGGTTTTCCGGTTGGAAAGCTGAACGTGCTGTTGACGTCGTTGATCGTGATCGCGGTCGTGATTGGCTTGCAGACCGTTGGCGTCGTGTTGATGGCGGCCATGCTTGTTGGACCGGCGGCTGCGGCGCGGCAGTGGACAAACCGCCTGAGCGTCATGCTGGGACTTGCGGCGTTGTTCGGCGCGGCGGCCGGAGTGTCCGGGGCAATGATTAGCGTCACCGCCAGCCGTCTGCCGACCGGACCGATGGTCATCCTTTGCATGACGGCCATTGTCATTGTGTCGCTGCTGTTCGCACCTGAACGTGGATTGGTCTGGGATGCGGTTCGCCAGCGCTCGTCTCGACGGCGAATTCTTCAAGGTGGTCCAGGATGAACGCTGAGCAGACGATTCTGTTGACGGGTGTCTTTGCGGCGTCATCATGCGCCCTGGTGGGCTCGTTTCTGGTCCTGCGCAAAATGGCCATGATGGCTGACGCTATCAGCCATGCGATTTTGCCCGGATTGGTGCTGGCATATTTCCTGGCAAACGGTCCGAATCTGGTCTTTGGTGTGTTGGGAGCCTCTCTGGCCGGACTCACGACGGTGTTTCTCGTGGAAGGTCTGCAACGCACCGGACGGGTGAAGTCCGACGCGGCTATTGGGATCGTCTTTCCGGCGCTCTTCGCGCTGGGAACGTTCATGATTTCCAGGTATTTCGCGAATGTCCATCTGGACGCCGACGCTGTGCTGTTTGGCGAGATCGCGTTTGCGCCGTTCGACCGGTTGATCGTGGCCGGAGTTGACTATGGTTCGCAGCCAATGATCGTGCTGGGCGCGATTACGGTCTTGAATCTGGCATTGATTCTGTTCTTCTACAAAGAGCTCAAGGTCGCGACGTTTGATCCAGGACTGGCGGCGGCCATCGGATTTTCGCCGGTAATGCTGCACTATGGTCTAATGACGGCCGTCTCGATGACAACAGTCGGCGCATTCTCAGCGGTCGGGGCCATTCTGGTGGTGGCGTTGATGATCGTTCCGGCGGCCACCGCGTATCTGTTGACTGACCGGTTAGCTTTGATGATTGGCCTCAGCGTTGGTAGCGGAGTGGTATCCGCTGTTTCCGGATATTATCTTGCCGTTCTGATTGATGTTTCGATCAGCGGCATGATGACCGTGACCGCCGGGGCGTTGTTCGGTCTGGCCGCGCTGTTTTCCCCGTCGCACGGCCTGGTGGCGAGGGCAATCCGGCGCTCGAAGCTGCGCGAGCGGTTCGCGGCCGATCTGCTGGTAATGCATCTCTCGCACCACCGGACGGCTGCCGAGACGTTTGATTCGCTGGCTGCGGAGTTGAACTGGTCCCCGTCCTGGCTGGAGCGAGTGGTGAACCGATCTACCCAGGAAGACACAATTCAGGTGGAGAGCGAGGCTGTGCGCCTCACAGACAACGGACGTCTCGCGGCCGACCGGATTGCCGCGTCGCTTGAGCCGGCGCGGTAGGGTGGCCGTCGTTTTGGGGCTGCAACCTGTTTCAGAACGATTGCGCCGCTACGCCACTGAGAGAATTGTTCGAAGCACCTCTCAGGGCTTCATGTAGCGGTCATTGATGAACTGTTCGAGGTCGGATGGATGGATGCGATAGCCTGCGCGCGCGCTGCCGAGGTCAATAACAGGCAGCTCGCCCCGGCGGATCCAGCGCCGGACGGTTTCTTCCTTTACCCGCAACGTGTCGGCCACATCCCGGATCGAAAGCCATTGGCTACCGTCAGGGTATTTGGCGGCGACCATCGTGGCCGAAGCGAGGACGTTCGCAACAGATTGCAGGAAGTTGACATCGTCAACGGTGAACTGCCGTAATGATGGCGTGTGTGCGCCTATCACTCCAAAGGGCTTACTGTATCCGGCAATGATTGCGCTGATACCGCTGCGGGCTCCATGGTCGCGCAGAAGTGGTGGGGCGCTGAAGCGCGTTTCCTGAAGCAGGTCCGTGACGATCACCGGCTCATTGGACAACAGCGTATAACCAGCTGGTGAAGCCGCTCCGGCACTGATAGTTGCGCGCCCGACCGTTCCGGGACGCCAACCAACACCAGCGCGCACAAGCAGCGTTTCACCGCCAGGTTGCAGTTCCAGAATCATCACCAGTTGCGTGCCCAACGTCTGGCTTACATACTGAACGGCTTCGTTTAACAGTGTTCTCACGTCCACGTGTCGTAGAGCGTGTTCGCCCAGTTCGGCGACGACTTCTTGCTGGCGAACACGAGCCTGTAATGCGTCTTCAACGCGTTTGCGGTCGGAAATGTTTGAAACGATCCCCTGCCACACTGGCTGGCCGCCTCCGGTATCGTCGCCAAGCACAGCCTCGTCACGCACCCAAACCGGAGCTCCTCCCGGCGGGAGTATGCGGTATTCAATGCTCAGGCGTTCTCCGGTGCGGAAGCTGTGCATCCGCGATGCCTGGACCCGTTCGCGGTCTTCTGGATGCACCTTTTCCCACCATGCCTGGTCGCTCTCGCGCAGCTGAGCTGACGCGCCGCCCAGCAAGTTTTCGAATTGTTCACTGATAAATGCAATCCGGCGGCGGACGCCTTCGCCGGTTTCCGGATTGGCGGAGGTTACGTACGTGATGCCGGGGATGCGGCGCATCAACGACACGTACGGGCTATCTTGCTGAGCATCTGGATCGCGCGTGGAGATTGAGGTTCCGGCGTCGCCACCCTGGGCCTCAATTGAGAGGCGCTGGGAGACTCTGCCTCGCTCATCTTCAACGGCTTCGACGCGCACAGTGCTATGCGCTGCGGAATCATCGGACGAGCTGGCGAGCTCGGTGCGAACCCCACGGTCGGAATCGTCTTGGTTGCGCATTCGGTACCGTTGCCAGATAAAGTGATCGAGGTCGTCACGACGGATCCGGTAGCCGGCTCTCGGTCCACCAAGTTCCAAAACCGGGAGCTCACGGCGGCGAATCCAGCGGCGGACTGTTTCGTCCTTGACTTGCAGCATCTCCGCAATGTCCTGAACATTCAGCCACTGGCTTTCGGCGGTCATCGGCTCCTCCAGTAGGTGCTGTTGGGGGTATTGAGAGGCCCGTTTCTCGCGCCAATATGAACCATCTGTTGATAAAGGAGTATATACGGCGCTCCCGAGGATTGCTATTTCGAGCTAAGTAGCATGCTGTGTCTGCCAAGAGGGGTGTTATAACGGCGCCGCTATGGCAATAGGCAGATGAACCACTCGCGTATCCACGTGCTTATGCCCGCTAGCAGAGACACCTCGCCGCCTGGTTGGCGCGAGGTGTCTTTGCTAGCGAATGA
>JACCZH010000311.1 GCA_013696045.1 Chloroflexia bacterium | reverse complement strand
CCAGGAAGTCGCGCGGTCGTCGCAATGCCAAGCACTATACCGCCATTGCAGAATGGGAACGTGACGAAATGGAGAAATCAGAACCGGAGACATTCAACCGTGCCATTCTACCGGGATTGTCAGAAGTCCCGTTATGCGCCATGGCCGATGCGATCGGCCTCACTGAGGGCTACTGATCGTTAATCCGGCGCGGCCTCAGAATATCCTACCGGCGGCACTAGGCTGCCTAGTCCTGGCTTGCTGATGAGCATACCTCCTGATGGGACGGATTTAGAACTTGCGCCACCAGGGAAGTCGCCGATTCGGGCGGCCGGCCCAGCAGGAGCGGATCCGAGCCTGACGAATCAGTAGGAGGACATCGACGATCACCATGGCAAAGACAATACAACAATCAATCACCCATCTCCGGTGCTTGGTACACCACACATAGGTTCTTGTGGGCGTCATCTGTGTCCGGATCTGTGATGGTGCTTCTGGCTGGTTCACAGGGCCGCCGGTCGTAGTTCCCGGTCGAGCTCGACGCCGTGCCGGGCGACGATGCCGGGCAACGCCTCGATGTCGGCGGCAGCGGTCCGGAAGTTCACAATGCAGGCGCGCAAAACGAAGGCATCGCCGAGCACCGCGTTGGAGAGGAAGACTTCGCCACTACGCTGCAATCAGGTCAGCAGCGCCTCGTTGAGCACATTGAGGTAGTCCTCTGCCTGCTCCGTACCGGTCTCGAAATCCTCAGGCACATAGCGGAAGGTGGTGATGCTCAGGCTCTGCGTGAACGGCTCGAGCAGCGGATGGTCACTCACCTGGCGGTACAGTGCCCGGGCGAGGCTCATGTCGTCGCCGATCATGGCAGCATACCCATTGCGCCCTGCCTGTTGAAGCGCCAGCCAGATCTTCAGCGCACGGAAGCCTCGCGAGTTCTGCGGCCCGTGCACGTAATAATTGATTTCCGAGTCGCCCACGGCATCCTCGAAGTGGTAGTACGGCGAGTGGTAACTAAAGGCGTTGAGAAGGGCATGAGGATCACGTACCAGCACGCAGCCCGCCTCGAGCGGCGCGTAGAGCCACTTGTGCGGATCGACCGCCACCGAATCGGCCTCGCGCAGACTATGGAGATCGGCAGGCGCCTCCGGAGCGGCAACCGCCAGTCCGCCGTAAGCGCCGTCAACGTGAAACCAGAGATCGTGCTCCCGACAGATTCCGGCGATCTCCGGCAATGGATCAACCGCCCCGGTGCTGACGGTGTCGGCTGTGCCAACCACTGCGATTGACTGGACACCCTCCTCGCGGTCAGCGCGAATGCGCCGCTGCAGTTCGCTGGTGTTCATGCGAAGGTCGGCGTCGGTGGAGATCCAGCGGAACGCGTCGGTGCCCATTCCCAGTATGTCGACTGCCGTCTGTAGCCAGGTATGGGCCTCTGTGGAGGCATAGACACAGAGTGGATGCTGCTGTCCTTGGAGTCCGGAGGCACGGACGTCCCATGGCGTCTTGGCCGCGCGGGCTGCGGTGAGCCCAACCAGGTTGGCCATGTTGCCTCCGCTGACCAACAGGCCGTCACCTTCGGTCGGATAGCCGAGCAGCTCGGCAATCCATTGAACGGTTTGTGCTTCAATCTCGGTCGCGATGGGCGACAGCGACCAGCCCCCGACGTTCGGGTTCACGGCTGCGGCGAGTAGCTCCCCCAGGATTCCGATGGGCGCCGCCGACGCGGTGATGTAACCCCAGAAGCGCGGGTGTCCGTTGAACGTGAAGTTGTAGAAGAGCAGTTTGGTAGCGATGTCCATCAGGTCTGCTGGATCGGTACCCGTCTCTGGCAGTGGCTGGACGCCCAACGTGGTCCGTAGAGCGGCGGGTGTGGTATCCGGTGCGACGGGCCGGTCAGCGATGCCTGCCAGCAGATCGGTGATCCGATCGACGAGCTCGTGCCCGATCGCACGAAATGCCTCCGGTTCGAGATCGAGGGCTGCCGAGGGTTCAGGGTGTCGCGGTAGGGTATCCACTTCGTTGATCGTCGTCATCATTGATCCTCTCCTGTACGCAAACCCGCAAACAGGTCGCTTTCGATGTCCAGTCCCACGTTCACCGTGCGCGGTACGCGCTCGATTCCGGTGGGGCTAGGCCCGCACGGAACCCACGCATCATGCCTCAAACAGGTCGCCTGCCAGGTACTTGAGGCCGAAGTCGCAGGCGACCATCGCGACCACGTGTCCCGGTCCCAACTCGCGAGCCAGTCTGATCGCCGCGGTGACGTTCATGCCCGACGACGTTACCGCGAAGATGCCCTCCTCCCGGGCCAGGCGCCGAGCCATCTCCCGCGCCTCGGCCTCGTCGATGGGCCACACCTCGTCGTAGTCGTCGGGCTGCAGCAGTGGTGGGGCGAACCCGATCCCCACCCCCTCGATGTGGTGGCTGCCGGACCGGCCCTCGGAGAGGATCGGGGAGCTTCCGGGCTCCAGTGCGACGATTCGGGGCACGGCATCCCATTCCCGAAATGCGCGGGAGACGCCGGCGAGCATGCCGCCGGTGCCGACGCCGCCGCAGAAGACGTCGATATGCCCACCAACCTGCTCCGCCAACTCCGTGACGATGTGCCGATAGCCAGTGAGCGCGTCCTCGTTGTGGAACTGATCCGTCCAGTAGACGTC
>JACCZH010000273.1 GCA_013696045.1 Chloroflexia bacterium | reverse complement strand
GTGGTGCGAACCGGGGCTTCCTGGCGGGAGCTGCCCGAGCACTTCGGCCCCTGGCAGACCGTCCACAGCCGCTACCAGCGCTGGCGCACCGCCGGCATCTGGCAGCGTATCCTCGAGGTTCTGCAGGAGACCGAGGAATCGACGTGATCTTGTCACAAGTGTCGCTGTAGTATTAGACAGACTCGTAGAGTTTCACCTCATCGATCATGGATCGGCCGGACACCGAACTCCTCGATCAACGCGCGCGACGTCAGCGATGGAGACGTGCCCGGAGGGCAGGTGGAGGCGCAAGAACGTCTTCCCCATTTCGTGGCCTGTCGTGTCGAGAATGGTCGATCCTACGTGGAAATGGGGGATGGTTGTCGTGCTGACGCCGCGAGGATGCCAATGATAAGAAATGAGTTCGTTGTGATGTTGATCCAGAATCGCGTAGTCCCGGTATGTCGTTTGCACCCGATACATTGACCGTGACGAGCTTCCTTGAATGGGTTGGATGCTATAGCGCTGAATGAAGCTGAAGAATAGGGTCGGTGAACCGCCGGCGCGGCGCACGACAACCGGGTCAGTTCGAAACCCAAGGCTGAAGACCGTGTCAAGACTGTTCGTGTAGCCCGTGAGCCGAGCTTCAGTGACACAGAGAAGCGCGACCGAGATTGGCCGCGCACAACTCTCGAGTGCCTCGAATGGCGTTCGGCCAGTCAAGGGAATGAACCTCGTTCGGGACAAACAAGTGGAGGTAGCCCAAACATCGAGATGACACCCGGTTGGTCTCTATCATCCTTCCATTCGCCTGCGTCCCACCGTCGCAGAAACTTCTCACCACTGATGCCGAGAAAGAACTGAGCGTGGCCGTCAAACGTTTCCCACGCCTCTTCCTCAGTGAATTGCTCGAGTGGATAGCTCATCTCGATGAGTAATTCTTCAGATGTCTGAATTTTGGATGCCATTCTTCTTGTCCGATCAGCGATGCTGGATGGAGACAGATGCCCATAACATACGAAAACGATGGCACTCTCGCGTGGCCTCGACGAAAGAATCCGCCGCCGCCCGGCTAATTCGGGCGGCAGCGGAAAACCGGAGGGGTGTTAGAGATTAGTCATCCGTCGCTGCCGGCTCGTCGGCGTCTGTTGGAGCTTCGTAGATGGCGTCGCCACGGTGGAGGCGGATGGCGGTGCGGGCTGTCTGGCGCATCGCGCGGGATGTTGGGGAGTGGGCCGCCAGGTAGCGGGCCACTGCGACCAGCACGCGGTTCGCGGCAGTGGAATTGGTGTCGCGCAACTCGTTGAACAGCGCGGTTCCGGCCTCGAGCATCTGATACGAGTGAAACTCGGCGTCCTCACGCAACAGGATATGACCAAGTGTGGCGATCATTGGCTCCGGGTCGTGATCGAGACTGAGGTAGCGATGGACGACCATGGCCGACTCGTTGACTTGCTGCTCACGGTCGGTCAGCTCGAGCAGTTTGCTGAGCAGGTCACCGGCTCCGGTCGGCTCTCGCTCGACATTGCGATGTTCGGGCAGCCGGGCAGCCGGCATGTTCAGGAAACGGTCCAGATAGATTCGCATCGCGCCGTGGAATATGCCACGCGCCAGCTCGGCGGACGGCGTTCTCCTGGCCGCCTGGTGCAGTGCATTAGCATAGGTGAATGTGTGCAGCACCGTGATCCAGTCATTGAACTCGTTGGAAGTGTGGAAGCGGGCCACGCGCACCGCCGCCGCATAGGACAGGGCGCGGGTAATGGCGGTGAGCGGCGCACCATCCTCGATCGCATTCTTGACGGCGTTGGCCGAGGCATGCGGATCATCCTGCAGAAGCGCATCAGCCAGGGACTCTGTCTCGTCCCACTCTGGCTTGCGAACCTGACCGACAAGCTCATCCAGATTGGTTGTTGTCTCGTTCACCAGTTGGACTAGGTCGATCGGGTGCCGCCAGGAGTTCAATTCCTCCGAGCGGTTGGCGTTGGTCAGCGATGGAATGACACTTGGCAGGATGTCGGCCGCCTGATCCCAACCAACGTTGTCGAGCATCTCACATGCCTTGTTGACGAAATCGAACGAGTGGCCACCGTCCAGGAAGAAGTGGTCCGTTGCAGCCGCGAACAGGATATCGGCGATTGCGGCCGGCTCCATACCGGAGTTGATGGCAGTGAGCAGTGCCCGTTCAGCTCCATCGCGGTCACGGACTTCAACGAAGTAGCGGAACCATGTCTTGATCCTCTCGGACGGAATGTCCGTCGTTGGAAGCTCATCGAGCTGGAAATGTGGCGCTTGGCCCGCGCAGTCGCGCGCGACGTGCACCATGCCGTGGTAGAGCGCCAGCACCTGATCTTCGTCGCGCAACCAGGGCAGCATGTTGGTCATGGCGGAGAGGATTGTCAAGCCCGAAAACCAGCCGCGCTCCCGATAGCGCACTCCGAACGTCGCGCCGACCTCGGAGATCTCACTGCCAGGAACCTCGGCTTCACGTAGCGCCAGGACCGACTTCACGATGACCAGGTTGAGGTCTTGCTCCATGCCGTCCCGTAGACGGCCTTTCCAGCGCGTCTCGCGATCTTCAACTCGCGGTGTGATATCAACGAAAACGATTCCATCGCGAACCTCGGCCGGGTAGATCTTGACGTCGTCGGCAAACGGATCAAACGTTCCGCCGCTCTCAAGGTCGAAACGGGCATGGTGCCAGTGACAGGTCAGAATGCCATCCCGGACGCTTCCTTTGTCGAGCGGGAATCCCATGTGTGGACAGCGGTTGTCAACCGCGTAGGGTTTGCCGTCGCTAATGAAGACGGCGATGCCATGCCGCCCGCCGGAGACAACTGTCGGGCTTTCAATACTATCGAGCGGGCCGACTTCGATGATGTTCTCTCCAATGAGACTGGTGTTTCGAGCCTGGCGCGTCACGGCCACGGTGAACCTTTCCCTTCGTTGTCCGGATAGCATGCCACCAGCATAAAACGGTCGAGGAGTGCTTGCATCAGAAGAATGTCGCATTCGTGCAAAATGTCTTGCGGTTAGCGTGCTTGTCAGGTCGCAAGTGGTCAGGAAGGGCCCAAATTGGCTGGAAACTGCCGCGCAGAAGCCGTTCCCGGTAGAATCGAAGGTAAGCGCCTGTCACGTCACAGTGACAGAGTTGCTCGTATTGTTGGCTTTGAACTGATGGACGCGGTCTCATCTCAACGCTCATGTCCCGGTTCCGGAGCGACCCATTAGAGGAGGAAACATGGCAATCAAGAAGAGCATGTCGAAAACAGGCAGGTCGGCGCGGGTAACGTTCACGGCTCCGCCGGTGGAGAACGCTGATGCGGTTCACCTGGTTGGTGACTTTAACGAGTGGGACAAGTCGTCGCACCCGCTACAGAAGCGCAAAGACGGCCGCTTTTCCGGCACGGTCTCGCTTGACGCAGGGCGGGAGTACCGCTTCAAGTACCTGGTTGGCGAGGATCAATGGATGAACGACGACGCCGCCGACAAGTACATTCCCAATGACTACGGCAATGATGACTCGGTCATCGAAGTCTAATCATTCCGTAAGACGGCGTTGCGTCCTTGGGACATTCTGCCTATGATCGCGAGTGGTGGCTATAGGTCGCCACTCGTTTCTGTTGTACTGAGAAAATGATGGTGAGGGGTAGATGAGCGACGCTAACCAAGATGTGATATTTGAACGCAAGGGGCCTGTGGCCTGGTTGACCTTCAACCGTCCGGAGGCGCGTAACGCGATGACCTTCGCGATGTACGAGGAGATCGTGCGGGTTTGTGACGAAATCGAGCAGGATCCGGACATCAGGGTGCTGGTCCTGACTGGGGCCGGCGAGAAGGCATTTGTGGCCGGGACAGACATCAACCAGTTTAAGACCTTCACGAACCCGGAGCACGCTATCGACTACGAGTCGCGCATTGATCGGGTCGTTACCCGCCTGGAAACGGTCAAGCGTCCGACGATCGCGATGATCCAGGGCTACGCGGTTGGCGGCGGAGCTGCGCTGGCGATGGCCTGTGACATGCGCATTGTTGCCCCCAACGCGAAGTTCGGCGTGCCGATTTCGAGAACGCTTGGCAACACGCTCTCGACGAACGGCTACGCTCGTGCCATTAACCTGATCGGTCCGGCGCGCACCAAGGAGATGATCTACACGGCCAAGATGATTGATGCGGAGGACGCTCAGCGCATTGGATTGGTGAACGAGATCGTTGAGCCGGATCGCCTGCGCGAGCACGTGCAGGAGGTGGCCGAGCAGATTGCCGCGAACGCGCCGATTACGATTCAAGTCTGCAAAGAGTCGGTGCGCTACGTGCTGGAACAGACGATGCCGCCCAAGAACGAGGAGCTGCTATTGCGCGCCTACATGAGTGAAGACTTTAAAGAAGGCGTCAATGCCTTCCTCGAAAAGCGCAAACCGGAATGGAAGGGACGCTAAAGCTATGAGTGAGACAGGCAACGCCGCACAGATGCCGCTCAGTGGAATCCGGGTGCTGGATCTTGGCCGTCACCTGGCCGGTCCCACCTGCGCGATGTGGCTCGGCGACCTCGGCGCGGACGTGATCAAGATTGAGACTCCTGGCGAAGGCGACCATGGTCGGGAGGCCGGGCCGCCATTTTTCAATGGCGAGAGCGCGTTCTTCCTCTCCGCCAACCGCAACAAGCGCTCGGTAGCCCTCAACTTTAAGGTCCCGGAGGGGCAGGAGATTTTCCACAGGCTGGCGGATACCGCCGATGTGGTGATTGAGAATTTCCGGCCGGGTGTGATGGATGCGCTCAATATCGGCTACAAAACGATGTCTGAGCGCAACCCCGGTATCATTTACTGCTCAATTTCGGGGTTTGGAATCGACGGTCCCTATGCCAACCGGCCCGGGCTGGACCAGATCGTGCAGGGTTTCTCCGGCTTGATGAGCATCACGGGCTTCGAAGGCGGCGAGCCTGTGCGCTCCGGGCTTCCTATTGCCGATCTGCTGACCGGGCTGTTCGGATCATATGGTGTACTGGCGGCACTGCAAGCTCGCGAGCGAACGGGACGCGGTCAGGAAGTGAATACATCGCTGCTGGAGAGCATGGTTGGCATGCTGGCGTTCCAGGGTGTGCGTTATCTGAACGGCGCTGGATCCCCACCACCGGCCGGCAATCATCACCCGATCAACGCGCCCTATGGAGTGTTCAAAGCCAGCGACGGCTATCTGACCATTGGAGCGACCGGCGACAAGCGCTGGCCGGCGTTGTGCCGGGTGATCGACGCACCTGAATTCCTGGAGGACGAGCGCTTCAAGACCAACGGCGGCCGCTATGACAACCGGCTTCTGCTGGCCGACATGATAAGCGAGAAGATGCAAGCCAAAACCGCCGGAGAGTGGGAAGCCCTGTTGAACGAAGCGAGCATTCCCTGTGGGCCGATCTACTCTATTGAGCAGGCCCTTGAGCACCCGCAGACACAGCACCGCGAGATGGTGGTCGAGCGTGAGCATCCAACAGCGGGCACGATCCGCTTGCTGGGACTGCCGGTGAAGTTTAGCGAGACACCGGGTGACATTCACCGTGTGCCACCGTTGCTGGGCGAGCACACCCGTGAGCTTTTGAGCGAAGTCGGCGTGAATGGCCCGGAGCTGGAGTCGCTGGCGAACGCCGGTGTAATCGGCATGTACAAAGAGGGTAGCGTGACTTCTGCCCATGACGATTGATTTACCATGAATAGACGAGGTTTGCCTGCGTCTATATCTAGGGAGTCAACGCATGTCGCATCACGCAAGTCCGTTGGAAGTCACGATCAAGGGGGCAGTTGCCGGGTTAGCCGGCACTGCTGTCCTGACCCAGGTCATGCAGCGCGGTCCGCAGCTCATGGAAGAAAAGCTCGGCATTGCGATAGCCGGGTCGGATTCGCCGGCCGAGGCCGAGGCGCCGGAAGATCCTAGGGCCGAGCTGGCCGAGAAAGTCGCCACCGGTGTATTCGAGACCAACATCAGCCAGGAATCGAAGGAGACCGCCAGCCAGGCGATTCACTGGGGCTACGGCGCTCTCTGGGGAGCTATCTTTGGAATCGTCCACAGCAGCCTGAAATTACCTTTGCTATTGCATGGCACGATTTTCGGAAGCCTGGTTGCGACTGTCGCCTCAACCCTCGTTCCGGCGATGGGTCTCGCGCCGTCGTCGAAGGAGCAGCCCAAGAAGATGAGCGCTATGCAGTTCGTGAACCACCTTATATTCGGCTGGGCCGTTGCGTTGACCTTCCACGTGCTCACGATGCGCGACGAGTAGAGACGTTCCGTTGGAACGTCTGGTTTGAATCGGTGAGTACAGAGGATCAGAGACGCCCCGCAGGGGCGTCTCTACTATTTTGGGGTGGATCAGAATCACCGTGCCCTTGTGCATGGTGCTAGGATGACCGGCAGCGCAAGGACGTGAGTCAGATACGCGATCCAGAGAGAACTAACTGTTGATCACCGGAGAACGAGTACGAACGCGCGCGCAAGGCATCTACTTCGGGTGGTGGATCGTGGCCGGCGCGGGCATGATCCAGCTGCTTCAGAATGGGCTTCTAATGCAGGCGTACGGCACTTACATCCCCTTGCTGCGTGACGAGTTTGGCTGGAGCTCGACGGCGCTCGCCGCCGCATTCTCGTTGCAGCGTGTAGAGAGTGGCCTACTCGGGCCACTCCAGGGCTGGATGCTTGGCCGGTGGGGTCCGCGGGCTGTTATAGCGGTCGGCACTGTCATTTTCGGGCTCGGCTTTATGGCATTCAGCCAGATCAATTCGCTGACAACCTTCTATGCCGCTTTTATCTTCATGGCGATAGGCGCAAGTTTGAGCGGCTTCATGTCGCTCACGACAACGATCGTCAACTGGTTTGAGAAGCGCCGGGCACTTGCCATTAGCCTTACCCAGGTTGGTATGAGTGCTGGAGGCATGATGGTTCCACTGGTTGCCCTGGCGCTTGTGCAATTCGGCTGGAGAACCACCTCGTTCGCGTCCGGCGTTATCATCCTGGTTGTCGGATTGCCACTCTCACTGATCATGCGACATACGCCCGAGCAATACGGTTATCTCCCGGACGGCATGAGTCCTGAGGAGAAAGCTCACCGGGATGCGGTGCGCCTGGCGGCGTCCGGCGGCATAGAAACCGATTCCGACTTTACCGCTCGTCAGGCGATGCGGACGCGGGCCTTCTGGTTTATCGGGTTCGGCCACGCGCTTGCCGTCGTGGTTGTCTCGGCGGTGATGGTACATCTGGTGGTGCACCTGACTGAAGGGCTGGGCTTTTCGCTGGGCGCCGCTGCGACAATCGTCGCTTTCATGACGGCTGTGACCGCGGTTGGCCAGGTGATCGGTGGATTCCTTGGAGACCGCTTCAACAAGCGACTGATCTGCATCATCGCGATGTTTGGCCACGCTTTCGGTCTGATAGTGTTGGCGTATGGCGGCTCTCTTTTCTGGGTCATTGTGTTTTCGCTCTCGCACGGTCTTGCCTGGGGCATGCGTGGCCCACTAATGCAGGCGATCCGCGCCGACTATTTTGGCCGGGCATCGTTCGCCCAGATCATGGGTTTCTCATCCATGATCACCATGTTCGGCATGATGAGCGGCCCGATCATCGCCGGCCTCATGGCCGACCGCTTCGGGAACTACCAATACGGTTTCACAGTCCTGGCCATCATGGCCGCCTTCGGGTCCATCTTCTTTATATTCGGCACGAAGCCGACTCCTCCGGGTGAGAAGCGCCGGGCGGCAAGGTTGGTGGCGGAGCCGGCATCCACCACGTGAGTTAAAGCCTTCAAAAGACTGTTGCCAGGAGCATACAAGTAGTTGCTATTGGTCCGTTGTTACCAATTCGATGTCACTGTGGCCGAGAGTCCGTGATATCTTTCGTCCTGCTTCGACCACGAGTGGAACGAAGCGTGCCTCTTGTTCGTCACTGATGCGCTGTACCGGGGCGCTGATGTTCACTGAAGCTACGATTCTTCCGATTGCATCAAAGATCGGTGCCGCGATTGAGACGACTCCTGAGCGCCGTTCCTGGTGGGTCACTGCGTACCCGTGAGCACGAATTCCATCGAGCTCGTCGCTGAGATGTTGGTGGTTGGCTGGAGATCGTGATGTGGTCTGTATCAGTGGCACAACGTGGAGATAATGCTCGATTTCTGCGGGACTCAGATTGGCCAGAATGACTTTACCGGGTGCACCAAGGTGGAGCGGGATTGGCTCGCCCAGGTCAGGGTAGGTGACGCGTAAGTCCTGCCTTGACTCGGCCTGGGCAATGGTGATCCTGGACGTTTCCTCTCGAATGTGAAGAGCTGCGGTCTGGTTCGTCGCATCTCGGAGCGCGGTGATGATCGGCAGACCAGTCGACCGAACATCGCTCTGGTGGAGGAATATGTTGGAAAGTTGGAGCACCAACGTGCCGACCGTGTATTTCTGAGTGTTTGGATCCCGCCGTACCATGCCGCAACTCTCAAGCGTAACAAGCAGCCGATGAACGGTCGTTCGGTTCAGTTTGAGCTGCGCGGCTATCTCCGAAGCTCCGAGAATCGGACGCTCCACTGAGAATGCACGCAAGACATCGCAGGCTCGTACGACGGACTGGACGGTGTGGCGCGCCTCTTGTACATCCTGCACTTTGAACATCCGTTTCGTCTGGCGACCACTCCTGTGGAGGCGACTGATAATGTGCGCCAATGTGAGGGGTGTTGTAGGTCAGTGACTTTGTCACCCTAACGGGTCAGTGATTATGACACTGGCTGACTCCGGTGTGGTGTGCGCC
>JACCZH010000239.1 GCA_013696045.1 Chloroflexia bacterium | reverse complement strand
GCCGAGAAGATGCTGGCCAGGATCGGCAACGAGATGCGCGAGAAGTGGCCGGTGCTCAAGGTCGCCATCGAGCACCGCACCGGCAAGCTCGCAATTGGTGAGGCGAGCGTCGTGATCGCGGTCTCTTCGGCGCACCGCGACGCTGCGTTTGAGGCGTCAGCCTACGCCATCGAAAGGATCAAGGAGATCGTGCCGGTCTGGAAGAAAGAGTTCTATGAAGACGGCGAAACCTGGATCGGCAGCGAGCACGATTATCAGGTTGAGATAGGGCGGATTGCGAGCACATAGGAGACATTCGACCGCCTTACCTGTCATCTCGACCGCAGTGGAGAGATCTCGGGTTCCCCGAGACTCGGGTTGCCTAGTGATCTCTCCACTGCGGTCGAGACGACAAATGGGGAGACGTTCCTACTACATTGTCCGTGAGGGATGGGGAAAGAAGGGAAAACACCTTGGCATCACTCGAAGAACTGCTCAAGATGGTGGATGAGGCACAGCAGGAAGGGGTTGAGCTAACCCAGGCGCTGGTGCGGATTCCGTCGGTAAACACTGGGCGCAACAACGAACCGCCCTGGCCGCCGTCCGGCAAGCCTGGGCCGGGCGAGTCTTTCGCCGAGCCAGAGGTAGCCTACGACAAGTCGGGCAGCGTCCCGACCGGCGACGAGTTGCCGGCGGCTGAGCTGATTCGGGACAAACTGGCGGCAGACGGTATTGAGGGCGCGATTTACCACTCGCAGGAAAACCGCGCGAGCATTGTCGCGAATTTGCGCGGACAACCTGGGAACGCGCGGCTATTGATGATGTCGCACATCGATGTCGTTCCCGTCGAGGATGCCTCGCAGTGGACTCATGATCCCTTCGGTGGCGAGATCCACGACGGCCGGCTGTACGGCAGAGGCTCTTCCGACATGAAATCAACGGTCGCCGCCGAGACGATGGCGATGATCATCCTGAAACGCGCCGGCGTGAAGCTCAAGGGCGACCTGAAGTTAGCGATATGTGCCGACGAGGAGTCCGGCGGAGCCTATGGCTTCGGCTGGATGGCGCAGCATTTTCCTGAGACGCTGGAAGCGGAGTTTGCCGTCAACGAGGGTGGCGGCGCGCCGATGAAGGATGGCGACCGGCTCATCTACCCGATCAACACTGGCGAAAAAGGACGTCTCGAAGTACGCATCCATATCACGGGACGCGGCTTCCACGCGTCCCAGCCATGGCGCGCGGACAACGCCATCTACAAGGCGGAAGAGGTGATCCGTCGCATCCGCACCTATCAGCCCGAGGTGTCGGTCGACCATGAACTCTTCAGCTCCCTTGAGCAGCTGACTGGAATTACGGACAAGCCCACCGCGCTAAACATCGACGAGATCATCGAACAGCTCACCCCCACCCACGAGAACTTGGCCTCCTACCTGAAGGCGTGTAGCCGGATGACATTGGTGGCGTCCATGATCCAGGCCGGAGTCAAGTCCAACAGCGTCGCCGAAACCTGTCTGATCACCTGTGACGTACGCTCCCTCCCACACCAGACCACGGACTACGTTCAGGCGGAAGTTGAGAAGTTGCTTGAAGGACTGGCCGGCGTGCGTGTCGAAACAATTGAAACCTCGCCGCCTAGTGCGTCAACCTTCGACAGCGAGCTCGTCGATCACGTCGCCAAGGCGACCAGTCTGGCAATCGGCCGCGATGATGTCGAGTTCGTGCCAGGTTTGACCGTCGGATTTACCGATTCATCCTTCGTCCGTCCGCTCGGCAACGTCGCCTACGGCTTCATGCCTAGCCACCCGGACTCCGACACCAGCAAGAATGGCGCGCACAACATCAACGAGTCGATGGACGTGCAGTCAATCAACACCATTACCCGTTATCTCGTTGCGTTGGCGTGGGAAACGGTCGTGGATCACGGGTAGTGTAAAACGGTGTCCCGTTACGGCTGTCACCTTGAGCGGAACCGAATGAATCCGGTTCCGCCAACCTCACGTTCTACAGATGTCGGTCAAACCACTCAGTAATGAAGTTCAGGCGCTCAACGCGATGTTTTGGCTGGCCGGTGCGCGAGAGACCGTGGTTCTCATCCGGGAAACGCACGAGCTCAACCGTCTTCCCGCGCCTCTTGAGGGCCGTGAACAACTCTTCGGCCTGGCCGATAGGGCAACGATAATCTTCTTCCGAGTGGATGATTAGCAGTGGCGTTTCAATCTGCTCCACGTAGGAGATTGGAGAGAGTTTCCAGTACACGCTTGAATCGTCCCACGGATCGGCGCCGAACAGGTCCTCGGTGCCCCGAAACATGATGTCGTCGGTGCCATAAGCCGAGTACAGGTTAGAGAGCGTCCTCATCGTGCAGGCGGCTTTGAAGCGATCCGTGTGGCCGATGATCCAGTTCGTCATGAATCCGCCGTACGATCCACCCAGAACTCCTAGCCGTTTCTCGTCGACAAAGCCCTGTGCTATTGCCCAATCGACCGCGGCCATCTGGTCCGGCATGTCGTTGATGCCCCAGTTGAGATGCAGACCCTGCGCCCATTTATCGCCATAGCCGGTCGATCCCCGCGGATTCGTATACAGAACAACGTAACACTTGGACGCCAGAAGCTGAAACTCGTGCATGAACGTCTCGCCATACATCCCGAACGGTCCGCCGTGGATTTGCAACAGCAGCGGGTATTTGGCGCCTTCAGTGAACCCAACTGGCTTCAGGAGCCAGCCATGAACCTCACAGCCGTCTTCGCTGGCCACCGAAAACGGCTCCGGCTCAGCGATCTCAACCGATTCCAGCCAGTCCAGGTTGATCCGCGTCAGACGGTGTTCGTTGGAGCCTTCGGACTCACAGGAAAAAAGCTCGCCCGGCGACACAGAATCATTGCCGGCATACACGAAACCACCCTCTGACGTCACAGCTAACGCCCCGACGCGCCGGCCCTCGCCGGTCATAGCTGATACCTGTTCGTCATCAACACGCAGCCGGGCCAACCGGACGGAACCCTTGTCGCCATATACGCCGCAAACCTCGTTTTCACCTACCCAGAGCGGCGGCCGGCCAGGATAACTAACGAGATCGGCGATACAGCCATCGCTGAACGAGCGGTCAAACGTCTCGCTAACCGATTGTGGCGAGCCACCACCGGCCGGCATTATGAACACCTCGGTTCGTGGAGAATCGCTCTTGAGGTTGCGGGTGCCATAGCAGGCGATTCGGGTACCGTCGGGCGACCAGCTTGGTGAACTCCACGAGCCGGCGCCGTCGCTCAGCCGGCGCATGCTCAGACTATCCGGCCGGATGACATGGATGTCTCTGGTGCTCGCCAGCTCCCAGCCCTCATTCAGGTTCGCGGCAAAGGCGATTTCAAACCCGGTTGGAGACCACGCCGGAGTTGTGTGCTCAAATGCGCCTTGGGTAATCTGCCTGGTTTCACCGCTCGCGACTTCAACCGTGAAGATCTGCCGGTACCTATCGTCCAGAAAACCCTCGCCGTCGAACTTGTACCGGATCGTGGTGATATGCCGAACGTCAGAATCCGGGTTGGCCGGCCGCTCGCGCACCTTGGATACGCACACGATAGAGCGGCTATCAGGCGACCAGCTGAACGACTCAACCGGCGAATCAAGGTTGGTAAACCTCCGCGGCTCGCCGCCACGAGTCTCGAGTAGCCAGATCTGCCCCTTGCCGCGGTCGTCGGGATCGCGATCGGACGTGAACGCGATGTGATGTCCGTCCGGTGACCATTGTGGTTGACCGTCGCGGTGCTGCCCGGACGTCAATCGTTTCGGCTCGCCGCCTTCAAGACTAACCACCCAGAGGGCGGCTCGATAGCGGTTGTCTTCACGATCCAGCTCGGTCACGGTGAATACGACGGTTGAGCTGTCCGGAGAGACGTCAGGATCGTTCACCAGCTTGATCCGAAACAAATCGTCCGTCTCGATTCGCTGTTTACCCACCATATGAGCGCCTCCCTGATGTTGCCTAAATATCGAGCTGCCGCACAAACACATTCATCAGCATCGCCATCACAACCCCGATCATGCCAAAGCAAAAGATTAGAATGAGCGCGAAGAAACCTTGAACCGTGCCCCGGTTGAGCAGAAAGACGTACGCCGACTCGCTCTGGAACCCCGCGAATGCAATCGACAGACCTGACAGGAGCGCACCGCCGATTGCAATAGCAACAAGCGCAATGGTCGCCGCGGCTGCGGATCTCACGGCAAATCCGCACAGCATCCCGATCAGGATGATGCCTGGAAGCTGCAGCGCGCCTGGAATCGCAACCAGGGTGAGTGCCCGCAAGTCTTCGGTCGTGCTCGCGATCAGCCCGGCCATAGCGATTGTCCCAAACACGCATACCAGTACCGTTCGCATGTGATGCATCACGACGACACGGCGTCCGCGCTAAACCGTATCCAGACCGGCGTCATGTCCAGGTCGAGCCGCACCAGGACCTCTCCGCGAACTATCCATTCAATCGGCCCCTCGGATTCCGCGCGCTCCACCAGCGAAACGTCGCTGATGCGAGCGGTAACCTCGTAGGTTGTCGACTCGTCCGTCGCCAGAACCTCGGCCGCTCGTATCTCTCCTCCTCCAACCAGCTGCAGACCCGAGTGCAGTGTCGTTCGGATGGCAATGACTTCAACTTCGGTGTTGGCTGGATTCCTGATGGTAATCGCATAATAAACCGGCGATTGGGGATTGCGGTAGGTGAACGAATCCAGTTCCAATGTCAGCTCCTGGAAGGCCCGGTTGGCATGAAGAAATCTGCTGCTCGCGCTTACATAGTTCACGCCCATCACCACTGCAATGAGCGCCAGAAGCAGCAGGGACAGGCGTTCTACCCTCAATTCTCCGGCTCGTTTCCATACGGTGGCGACACCATCAGCGCGCTCAGCCTGGTGCCCTGCCGGAACGTTGTCTCACTAGGATGGACAATCAGGAAGGCATTCGATCCAATAAATGACGCAAGCCGGGCCGACATCTGCGACCCGGTGTTCCTGGCCATCAGCCGTCCGTCGGCCCCTGTCCAGACCACCGCTCTTTGAAACTCGATGCGGTCGGTAGAGCTAATATCATGGCTAATCTCCACGTCAACAGTCGGCAAGATCTCAGCAGGCGCGGATTGCATGACCAGCAGCGCCGGCCGGACAAACATCTGGAAGGACACCAGGCAGCTCACCGGATTGCCCGGTAATCCAAACAACAGCTGGTCGCCGATCGTCGCGAAGTTGAGTGGCTTACCAGGCTTCATGAACACGCGGCGAAAGCGCACCTCGGCCAGCTCGCCAAGCAAGCCTTTCACGAGATCACGATCTCCCATGGACACGCCGCCACTGGTGACAATGACATCTGCGGCCCCCAACGCCTGGGTAAACGCCTTCCGCAGCTCGCGCTCAGTGTCGAGGACGTGCCGGTTCAGCACCACCTCAGCGCCGGCCCTGCGCACCGCAACAGCCAATGAGAAACGGTTGGAATCACGAATCTGGCCGGGACCCGGTTTCTCGCCTGGAGCAACCAGCTCGTCGCCGGTGGACATGATAGCGACCTTGGGCCGCCGGCCTACCCGGACGGCATCATGTCCCAAGCTTGCCAGCAAACCTATCTCAGCGGGTCCGAGTATCGATCCCGCGGCCACCAGCTCATCGCCAGCGCGCATATCCGCCCCAACAGGACGGATATTTTCACCCTCGACGACGTGCTGTTGGAGAATCGCGACGCCGGAGCCGTCGCTGCGCGTGTTCTCAACCATTACGACTGCCGTCGCCCCATCAGGAACCGGCGCGCCGGTCATGATCTTCGTTACGGTTCCGGGCTGGACCACCAGGCCAGACTCAGCGCCCGCGAACCCTGAACCCAGCACCTGGCGCGACTTCATGGAATCAGAATGAACGACAGCATAACCGTCCATTGTGGACGCTCGAAAAGGCGGAAGATCCACATGGGCCACCAGTGCCTGCGCCAGCACCCGATCACCGGCTTCTTCTAGTGGCGCCAGCTCAGGAGATAGTGGTTTCGCGAAGCGCAGCACGATCTCACGCGCTTCCTCCGGGTGTAACATGCGATCGAGATCGGCGGTCGACACGTCATGGGCCTCCAACAGGTTCTCATCTATAATACGGTCACATCATAGCGCACGGGCACGGTTCCATCGCCCGCCAGTGCAGGCAGAGGTGCGTAACATCGCGAGCCGTCCTTTGACACACTCCCAATCGCTAGATAGACTGACAACCTTATTAGCGCTATTTCTTCGCAGAGTTGATCGCACGTGAACCTGACAACAGAAACATGCTTGCGTCCGTCCGAACATCCTGTTCGATTCGGCATGGACAGTAATCCTTTCGATTGAGACAGCGGGTACACATGGCTCAGCGCGCTCCGGAACTTCTTCACGACGACGACCAGCGTAGTCTCGACGAGCTGCTCGCGGTAATACACCGTGAGCTGCCCGGCATGGATACTAGCCAGATTGAAGCCGCATATGCGTTCAGTGATGATGCGCATGCGGGCGTGCGCCGCAAATCAGGTGAGCTCTATATCAGCCATCCGGTGAAGGTGGCCATTATTCTGGCCGAGATGCAACTCGATCCGGAGACGCTCACCGCAGCATTGCTCCACGACGTCGTTGAAGATACCGATGTCACCATCGACGATATCCAGAAGCATTTTGGTCCCAGAATCGCGGCACTCGTTGAAGGCGTCACCAAACTATCGCGTATTCCCTGGGCGAGTGACCTTGGTGACGAGGAGCAGGCGCTTCGTGAGAAAGAGCGCCAGGCCGAGAGCCTGCGCAAGATGTTCCTGGCCATGGTTGACGATCTGCGGGTGGTGCTGATTAAGCTCGCAGACCGGCTACACAATATGCGCACACTGGAGCATGTACCGGTCGAGAAACAACAGCGCACGTCGCTGGAAACGATGGAAATCTATGCTCCCCTTGCCAACCGGCTGGGGATTTCTCATATTCGTTCCGAGCTTGAAGATCTGGCCTTCCGCTATCTGGACCCACAGAATTATTTCGCAATCGAGCGGGCGCTTGAACGCCGCGGATCTGACCGTAACGCCTATCTTATGGAAGTTCAGAGGGAGCTGGCCGCGGCGCTGGCAGAGGCTGAGGTCCCAGCCGAAATCGAGGGCCGGCAAAAGCACATCTATTCGATCTGGCAGAAGATGCAGCGCAAGGCTGCCAGCTTTGACGAGATCTATGACGTGCTCGGTATTCGCGTCATGGTGGCCGAGAACAAGGACTGTTATGCCGCGCTCGGCGTCATCCACACGATGTGGCACCCGGTGCCGGGCGAGTTTGACGACTATATCGCCACCCCTAAACAGAGCATGTACCAGTCGATTCACACCGCCGTCGTCGGCCCCGGAGGTCACGCCGCCGAGATTCAGATTCGCACCTATGACATGCACCACATTGCTGAATACGGCATCGCCGCACATTGGCGTTACAAGGAAAGTCCTAGCCGAACCGACCGCAACCTTGAAGCACGTATTGCCTGGCTGAGGCAACTAATGGACTGGCGTGACGAGATCGTTGACGCGCACGAGTTCGTGGAGTCGCTGAAGTCCGACGTCTTCCAGGAGATGATCTACGTCTTTACTCCACGCGGCGATATTATCGAGCTTCCGGCAGGCGCGACGCCGGTTGACTTCGCCTATCGAATCCATACCGAGGTCGGTCACCAATGCGTGGGTGCCAAGGTCAACGACCAGCTGGTTCCGCTCGACCACAAGCTGCTCAACGGCGCAGTCGTCAAGATCATGACCTCCAAGACCAAGGTCGGACCGAGCCGCGACTGGCTCATGTCCAGCAATGGCTACGTAACCACGGCTTCGGCGCGAGAGAAGATCAGGCAGTGGTTCCGCAGGCAGGAGCGCGATGAGAACATCGCCCAGGGTCGCGACACCCTGGACCGCGAGCTGCGCAGGCTCAACCTTGAGGTGAAAATTGACGACGTTGCCAGGCTCTTCACGTCGTTCCAGCGCACCGAAGATTTCCTGGCAGCCGTCGGCTATGGCGGGGTCTCTCCGCAGCAAATCGCCACCAAGCTGGTTGAAACACGCGAACGCGATGTGCTCCCCCAGAATCAAACTCAGGCCGAGACGACGGTCCCGACCGGGCTACGGGTCATGGGCGTCGGCGACCTGTATACACGCCTGGCAAACTGCTGTAGTCCGGTCTATGGCGACGACATTGTCGGCTATGTCACACGCGGCCGCGGAATCACCGTTCACCGTGACGACTGCCATAATGTCCAGCATGTCGATGACGATGGACGCCTGGTGCCGGTCTCCTGGGGCGACGCGCATAAAGAGTCGTACCCCGTCTCAATTCGCATTGACGCCTGGGATCGAGTGGGGTTGTTACGCGACATCACCACGCTGGTAGCCGATGAGAAGGTCAGTATGCAGACAGTTCTGACAAACGTTCATCCCGATCAAACGGTTACCGTGATGATTAACCTTCAGGTTGACGGCGTGCGACAGTTAAGCCGGGTGCTCCAGAAACTTGAAGCCATCCGGGATGTCTTTGATGTGCGGCGCGAGGCTCCCGGTGCAACACTATCCGGCCACAGCAGCTAGTCGAGCCACAGTGTCCGTCGTGTGCCTGGGTGAGGCCTTGATCGATCTCTCTCCACCTCCAGGCGACTCGCTTCTCGGCACGAACGAGCTGCTTGTTCGCATCGGCGGAGCGCCCCTGAATGTCGCCATCCACCTGAAGCGCGCAGGCGTTGATTCATGCTTTCTGGGAACGCTGTCGGCGGACGGATTCGGGGACCGCATTCGCGCGCTGCTCGTTCGTGAAGGCGTTGATTGTCGCCCAGCAGTTCGAGTTGACGCTCCGACGCGCCTGGCTATCATCGACCATCAGGACAACAACACGCCCTTCAGGTTTTATGGTGACGAGCCTGCCGACACGCGACTGACCGTCGAAGACGTCAACAACGCGCTGACGTCTGGATTGACAGCCCTCTACGTAAGCTCGCTACTCATGACGCACCGCTCTTCGGCCAGTGTTCAAGAGGCAACACTCCGACGTGTGCTTGCCGCCGGCAACATTCTCATTGTCAGCGACCCAAACCCTCGCCCTTCAATCTGGAGCTCTCGTGCCGCGATGGTAGAGGCGGTAGAGATTTTGCTGGACGTCTCACATCTCACAAAACTGAGTCTGGATGACGCGCGAGCGCTGGGATGGCCTGTCGTTCCCGAACGACTCATGGCACATCTGAAGTGCCGCACCTCCGGAGACATCGTCATCACGGATGGGGAGAATGGATCCTGGTTCGACGACGGGCTTGCGTTTCAGCACGTGCCAGCATCAACGGTCGCGGGGATTGATCCGACCGGCGCCGGCGACGCGTTCTTCGCAGCTGTTATCGCGGGGCTGCTCCAACATGGTCAGCTCAACCGGATGATCCTGCGCACCGCTTCGGACGCAGGCGCCGCGATAGCGGCGAGGCACGGGGCACACTGAACGAGTGGCTACGCCTCCCGGCCATTGCCGACGTCAATACCCTGACGGGCCTGTAGACGCTGCTTGCGGGTGCGGCGGCGACGCTGCGGGTTCGCGAGCGCGTCCTCGGCATCAAGCGCGGTCTGGTCCCAAACCAGCTCATCGTCGGCGACATGCACGACGTCACCCGGCTTAACACCCAACTCCTCAAGCTTTGCGGAGATGCCCCACAGCTCGAGCATGCGCTGAAAGCGTTCCGCCGCTTCTTCCAGCGTAAAGTCGGTCATATGGAAACGCTGCTCCAGATTGACTCCCGATACCCGGAAATGATGGGCCGACAGACGTTCTGCCTCCCAGGACCGCTCATCTGAAGACTCCAGCGTGTAGACTCGCTCCCCCGCTTCCGCAGTTCGATCTTCTTTAGGAATCTCCATCAGACGTTGGGAGATAACCTCCATCAACTCGCGCACACCCTGACCGGTTACTCCAGAAATTTCAAATACTTCTTCGCCACGGCTCTCAAGCTCCATACGCAGAATGGGAGCGTTATCCTGAGCCTCGGGAATATCGAGCTTGTTGATGACAACAACGCGCGGCTTGTTCGCAAGCTCGTCGGAGTAGGAATCGACCTCGTTCATGATCGTGTCGAAATCGTTCAACGGGTCGCGGCCCTCAAGTCCGCCGGATCCATCAACAATGTGGGCCAACAGACGGGTGCGCTCAACGTGGCGCAGAAACTCGATGCCCAGGCCAACGCCTTCCGAGGCGCCCTCGATCAAACCCGGAATGTCGGCGATAACAAACGTCTTGCCGTCACGGCCACCAACCTCAACAACGCCCAGATTCGGCTCCAACGTTGTAAATGGGTAATCGGCGATCTTTGGACGAGCCGCGCTCGCTGCAGCCAGCAGGGTTGACTTGCCAGCGTTGGGGAACCCAACCAGGCCAACGTCGGCGATGACCTTCAGCTCCAGACGGATCCACAGCTCAACACCCGGCTCGCCGAGCTCTGCCATTCGCGGCGCCTGATGTACCGACGACTTGAAATGAACGTTGCCGAGGCCACCCTTGCCGCCGCGCAGCAAGACCTTCGTCTCCCCGGGCTCGGTCATGTCGGCGAGAATTTTATCAGTCTCGTCGTTGATGGCGGTCGTGCCCGGTGGGACATCGATGTAGAGGTCCTCGCCATTCTTGCCGGCCATCTTCTGGCCGCGTCCTGGCTGGCCGTTCTCCGCGCGAAAATGCTGGCGGTAGCGGAACGGTTGCAGGGTCGAAAGCTGGTCATCGACCCGCAGTATGATGCTCGCCCCCTGGCCGCCATCGCCGCCATCCGGACCGCCCATCGGCACGAACTTCTCGCGACGGAACGAGACCACACCACGTCCGCCTTCACCGCTTTTAATATAGATCTTGGCTTTGTCTTGAAACATTGTCGCCCGCTCTGCTTGTGGACCATGACGAAACAAACGATAATCTTGCCACAGGGACAAAACTATGTATGTAAATGAGCGGTGACGGCGTACAGACGACTTGCTGAGTCGCCCAGGGTACGAGACTCGAAAGCCTTTCGTTTCTTGGAGCAGGCAGAAGCCATGGATCTACACCAGGTAGTCCCGCAGCTTCTTGGACCGGCTGGGATGGCGAAGCTTGCGCAGGGCCTTGGCCTCTATCTGGCGAATGCGTTCCCGGGTCACGCCAAATTCGCGCCCGACCTCTTCGAGAGTGCGCGTGCGGCCATCTTCCAGCCCAAAACGCAGCTCCAGAACTTTTCGTTCGCGCCCTGAAAGTGTGTCGAGGACATCCTCCATCTGCTCCTTGAGCATCTGATAGGACGCCGCATCCGCCGGAGCGAGCGCCTTCTGGTCCTCGATGAAATCGCCCAGGCTGGAGTCTTCTTCCTCGCCGATCGGCATCTCGATCGAAATAGGGTCCTGGGAGATCTTGAGAATCTCACGCACCTTCTCCGGTGGAAGTTCCATATCTTTGGCGATCTCTTCAGACGTCGGCTCACGTCCAAGTTCCTGCTGCAAACGGCGCGACGTGCGGATCAGACGGTTTATCGTCTCTACCATGTGCACCGGAATGCGAATTGTGCGCGCCTGGTCGGCAATGGAACGCGTGATCGCCTGGCGAATCCACCAGGTGGCATAGGTCGAGAATTTGAAGCCTTTGTGATGCTGAAACTTCTCGACAGCCCGAATCAGTCCAAGGTTGCCCTCCTGGATGAGATCCGGCATCGACATGCCGCGTCCAACGTACTTCTTGGCGACGCTCACGACCAGACGCAGATTTGCCTCGGTCAACTGCTCGCGGGCGTTGGCGCCCTCCACCATCATGCGATTATATTCGCGTTCCATGGTGTACCGGCTGCGCTCGAAGATATCCGCAGCGGCGTCATTTTCCAGCCAGGCGCCCGGCTCGGACAGGCGTTCCTGGAGTTGCTTCGGAAACAAATCCCACTCAACTCGCCGTCGTCGTAGCTCTTCCTCTAACACTTCCGGGGCTTTGCCCAAATCCGCCGCCGTGCGCGCGAGTTGATCTTCCGGCAGCTGGGTAACCGGCAACAGCTTGCTGATCATATCCAGCTTGGACTCGGCCTTGCGCTTCGGATAGGTAGCGCTGTATAGAGCATCGGCGCACACCCAGCCTTCACGGAAAGTGTGGTACACCACCCGCCCGATCATGTCAGCGCTCGGGATCTCGCCGTCGCCCAGGCTCGCTTGGACCTTGCGCAGATACTCCCGTCGCTCCATTTGCTGGGAATACCGGACTTCCTGCTCGCCGCTCAGCAGCGCAACTCTGCCAATCTCACGCAGATACATGCGCACCGGATCATCAATGTTGACATTCGCCAGATCGTCTTCGGGAGAAAACGTGCTAGTAGGTACAGCTGCTTCCACACTCGAGCTCAGCTCGTCCTCGTCGGCTTCAGCGAGGCCCGTCACCTGGTCGTCGCGGGTGATTGGAATACCAAGATCGGTCAAACGTGACTCAATCGCCTCGAGCGTCGAAAAATCAACGTCAGGATCAAGCTTGGCCGTAAGGTCGCTCCACAGCAGAAAACCGTTGTCGCTTGCGATCTTTACAAATCGTTCGACCTCGGATTGATCCGGTTCGCCGTTGCCGCCGTCTAATCCGTTCGCGACAGCTGACAGCGCGTTCGCTTCCTGATCCGATGTTGAAACGAGGTTCTCAGTACGATCTAACACCTACAGGCACCCCTTCGGGAAAGCTTCAGCGGGTTGGTCAGCGAAAGAATTATCGATGTCCAACCGTCAACCGCCAGTCATCTGCGCAACGTCACGTTGCACGAGATCTTGAAATGTCTCGCGTCGTTGGACAAGTCGGGTCTCTCCTTCAGAGACGAAAACGACCGCCGGCCGCAGCGCCATATTGTAGTTACTCGCCATCGCCAATGAATACGCGCCCACCACGGGAACAGCCACAAGATCGCCGGCGGTCAATTGAGGAAGGGTTGTCTTATCAATCAAGACGTCACCCGACTCACAGAACTTCCCTGCAATCGTTACCAGTTCCACTGGTTCATCTTTCCTGCCTGTTACGAGTTCAGCCGAGTATACCGCACCATACAGCGCAGGGCGGATATTATCGGCCATTCCGCCGTCCACAGATACATAGGTGCGCACGCCAGGAATGACCTTGGTTGCTCCCACGGTGTAGACCGCTATCCCGGCGGTTCCGACGATGGACCGGCCGGGCTCAATGGTGAACTCTGGATCAGGTATCCCGATCCGCCTGGCCGCCATCTGAGCCGCCGCTCCGATGGCTTGGATGTACTCCTCCACTGGCGCCGCAGGGTCACTCTCTTCGTACTGGATCCCAAACCCGCCGCCGGGTGACATTTCATCCGGGATGACTCCGTGCCGCTCCTTCATCTCGCCGGCAAAATCGAAGATCGCGTTCACGGTATCAACGAATGGCTCCACCTCAAAGATCTGCGAGCCGACATGCGCGTGATAGCCACGCAGAACCAGGCCGGGAGCGTTGACAAGGCGCTCTACAGCGCAAGCCGCGTCACCAGTCTGAATGCCTAACCCGAACTTCGAGTCAACGATGCCTGTCTTACGGTAGTCATGAGTGTGCACATCAATGCCAGGGTTGAGACGCAGAAGCACCGGAAATGGCTCAGTGCGGTTTGCGGTGAGCTCTTCAAGACAGTCAATCTCATAGAAGTTGTCAACAACGATCTGGCCGATATTGCTGTCCAGCGCCATCTTGAGCTCATCAGGCGCCTTGTTGTTGCCATGAAAGGAAATGCGTTCCGCGGGGAAACCCGCCTCCAAAGCGACATAGAGCTCTCCAGCCGAGACGACATCCAGTGAGAGTCCTTCGTCTGCAATGATCTTCAGCAACGCCAGCGACAGCCAAGCCTTGCCGGCATACACGACCCTCGGCCGAGGATGTGCCTGCGTCAGCGATTGCGTATAAAGCCGGCACTGGCTACGAATGGTCGCTTCGTCATATATGTAGAGTGGAGTGCCATACCGGGATGCGAGCTCAGCTACCGAAACACCGCCAATTGACAATGCCTCACGCGCATCTCTTTGCGCAGTAATCGGCCAAACCATGCTTTCCCCCAAAGACCGCTATGGCGCCACTTCGCATCCTGGCGATGGATGGTCGACGTGTCACCCTGCCTGACGTCTAGAAACAGTGCATACAATACAAGAAGATGCTTTGTCGCGGCAATCATCATAGCGTATCAATTGTGTTTCAATACGTACTTGCTAGACTGCATGCTATCCTTCACGGGTCACAGACTCCGCATCAAAAGGGACACATTTCCGCGATGGCCACTACAATTCTTACCGCATCAAACGTAACTCAACGCTTTTCGACCGAACTGATCTTCAGCAACGTTACCTTCCAGGTGAACGAGCGAGAACACCTTGCACTCGTTGGAGCCAACGGCGCTGGTAAGTCCAGCCTGCTCAAGATCATCTCCGGCGCCCAGGATGCGAGCGAAGGCTCGATTGTCACGCAAAACGGCCTGCGTATGGCGTATCAGGCGCAAGAGGCCACGTTCACTGTCGATCGCTCGCTCTATGAGGAGGCGCTCGAAGCGTTCGCTGCTGTGCGAGAAATCGGCCGGCGCATGGGCGCTATTGAACAGGAGATGGCTGGGGCCGGCGAAGACGAACTCCAGGTGCTCTTTGAGGAGTATGGCCGGCTCTCATCCGAGTTCGAAGCTCACCATGGCTACGAGATGGAGCACCGCACCGAAGAAGTATTGAGCGGCCTTGGATTCCCCGAGGATATGTTCGGCCAACCAGTGCAGCGCCTCTCTGGAGGGCAGAAAACACGGGTAGCGCTGGCCAAAGCGTTGCTCTCAGACCCCGACCTGTTGATGCTCGACGAGCCAACCAACCACCTCGACCTGCAAGCGATTGAGTGGCTTGAAGGGTTCCTGAAGACCTGGAACCGCTCGTTTATCGTTGTGAGCCACGATCGCTACTTCCTTGACAAGGTGACGAGCCGCACCCTCGATCTCGCCTTCGGCCGGCTCGAAGACTATCCTGCGAGCTATTCACGCTACCTGAAATTACGCGAGGAACGATACACCCGCCGGGTGAAGGAGTATGAAGAGCAACAGGCTTTTATCGCTCGCACCGAGGAATTTGTCCGCAAATACAAGGCCGGTCAGCGTTCGAGAGAGGCGAAGGGACGTGAGACTCGTCTGGCGCGGATGGACAAGCTGGACCGTCCTCAGGAGCAAGACAATCTGAATCTCGGCATACGGGCAATGAAGCGCTCCGGCCGAATCACTCTCAGTGCCAAGAAGCTTGAAATAGGATTTCCGTCCAGAAACGGAGAGCCCCGCTCGGTGCTGGCGCGCCACGAGGAAGAGCTCACCATGGAGAGCGGCGACCGCGTGGCTCTGCTGGGACCTAACGGCAGTGGCAAAACGACGGCGCTACGCTCCCTTGTTGGAGATCTACCGCTGCTCAAAGGTCAAGTCAACTTCGGGACCAATGTGAAGGTCGCGTACTATGCACAGGGGCATGAAGGGCTTGATCCAACACGCACCGTGCTCGACACGTTGCTGCACGACCAGGCCATGGGTGAAGAGGCCGCCAGAACGCTGCTCGGACGCTTTCTGTTTTCAAACGACGACGTGTTCAAGCTCGTCTCAGCACTCTCCGGTGGCGAACGCAGCCGGCTCGCACTCGCCCGTCTTACATTGGAACGAGCCAACTTCATGGTGCTTGACGAGCCAACCAACCACCTCGACATCCAGGCCCGGGAAGCATTGGAGCAGGCGCTCGACGGATATGACGGCACGATTCTGTTCGTCTCGCACGACCGTTACTTTATTGACCGTATAGCTAATCGCATCTGGGCAATCGAAAACGAAACCATCGAGACATACCTGGGCAATTACAGTGACATGCTGCGCGAGCGCGAACGTCGCCAGTTGGGCGCGGCCTCCACTCCTGCCAGGCAGGAGCAAGACGAGGCGCCTAAGCCGCGGCACGATGACCGGCGCGACGCGCGCCAGATGGAACGCGTGCTAAAGGATGCCCAGAAGCGTCTCGCCGCGGAAGAACGCCGCATTAGCAAATTAGAAGAGCGCCTGAATAATCTTGGTGACGATCTCTCGCGGGCTACCATCGACCAGGACGTGGAGAAGGTGACCGCACTCGGTCAGGAATATGAGACTGTGCAGGAGGAGCTCGAAGCGGTCTATCACCAGTGGAGCACGGTCGGCGCTGAGCTCCAGGAGATCGCCAATGAGACTGCGATCTATTCGGACGGCGCATAGCCCGGTGTCACGGCGCAAACACGTTATCGGAGTGACGGGCAACATCGCCTGTGGGAAGTCGGCGGCGCTTGCAATGCTGGCGGAGCTAGGCGCGGAGACGATAGACGGCGACGCGCTTGTTCACCAGTTGATGGGGCCGGAATCGTCCCTTGCACTCGCGATCCGAAGCCGATTCGGCGAGACTACCGTTTCGGACGACGGCAGCATCAACCGTCCAGAACTTGGCAAGATCGTTTTTTCTGATCCGGAGGGATTGGCCGATCTTGAGCGTATCGTGCATCCATTTGTCATCACAGCGATGAATGACGCGATCAATCGTCCCGGTCCGGACGTGCTGGTCCTGGACGCGATCAAGCTCTACGAGGCCGGCATCGCGGACAATTGTGACGCGGTCTGGGTCGTCAATTGCAGCCGCGCAACCCAAATTGAGCGCATCATGGCTCGCAACCACGTTGATCGCGCCGAAGCCGAGCGACGCATTGACGCGCAGCCACCACAATCCGAGAAGATCGCCCGCGCCGACCTGGTAATCGAGAACGACGGCTCCCTTGAGCAGACTCGCGCGCAGGTTGTTGCCGCCTGGAGCAGATTGACCGGCAACGATCTTCCGTGAGAGTCTTTACCTGTCAGTCAGCGCTAGCCTGGCACTGAGCGCAACAAAAGAACCAGCAAAAATACGTCGCATCCAGGTCATCACTTGCGGACGAGAGACCACCTGGTTCCTCACCGAGGCGGCAAAGACTCCATACACACCGAACACGATGAACGTGACCAGCATGAAAACGGCACTCAACTCCAGCATACGCGGCACAGCACTTGGCTCATTTGTGCTCACGAACTGCGGCAGAAATGCAAAGAAGAAAATCGTCAGTTTTGGATTGAGTATGTTAGAGCGAGTTGCGAAATGAATGGTACGATGTGATGCTGGAG
>JACCZH010000223.1 GCA_013696045.1 Chloroflexia bacterium | reverse complement strand
CTCCAGCCCAGTCCGGTGGGGCTGTTGACCAGCCAGTTCCGGGCGGATACCAATGTCATGACAGTTGCCTGGACCATGGCGGTCAGTCTTGATCCGCCGAGGATCGCGGTGGCAATTCACCCCGATCGTTTGAGCCACGAGTACGTAAGCCGCAGCGAGTTCTTCGCCTTGAATATCCCCACGATGGACACGCTCACGGCTGTCCACCGCTGCGGTGTTGAGAGTGGCCGGGACGGCGACAAGTTCACGGTATCAGGGTTGACGCCAATCGATGCCTACGAGCTGGATCTCCCGTTGGTCAACGAGTGCGTCGCGCACATCGAGTGTGGTGTCGTCGAGCGCACAACCTTCGGCGACCACGATCTCTTCATCGGCGAACCGATCGTTGTTGCGGCGCTTGACGAAGCCTTTCAGGACCGCTGGCTGGTTGATGGGGATGCTGGCCGGCTCATTCATCACCTGCGCGCCGACTATTACGCCGGGTTGTCGAAGAGTTATCAGGCACGGGTTGAGGAGGAGACGGAGTAAGGGCAAGTTGCCTAGCCTCATTCGCATCACCTGAAGCGGGATTAGATAAGAGTTGCCCTTTTTTCGTCATCCTGAGGTAACGAAGGACCTCTGGCTTACTCATTCGGCGGCCCAAAGAGAGATCCTTCGTTGCCTCAGAGCCTGCCCTGAGCGCAGCCGAAGGGATGACCCAACAAGGCCGTTGTTCTCCCTAATCTCAATGTAGGCTGATGCAAATGGAGGTAGATGCCCGTCCACTACAACAGAGAATCGCTGGTCGTGCATTGGCTTTGACAGCATCATCGTTGTTCGCTAGGCTTGGGCAGATAGGAGCGAGCATTTCGTGATAGACGCAACCTTGGACCGTACTTCTGCCAAAATCTGGCCGGCCTGTGGCGATTTGAAGCCGCAAGGCGCAATCTTGCTCATTTCTTGCTACGAGCTTGGCCATCAACCGCTTAACCTCGCTTTCCCACGGGCCTATCTGCAACGCGTGGGGTACCAACCGGTTGCTATCGATACCTCGGTCGAATCTCTCGACGCCGATGTCATTGCAAGGGCTCGCTTCGTTGCCGTCTCGGTGCCGATGCACACTGCCCTGCGGCTGGGGGCCCAGATTACTGAACGTGTTCGGCGCGAGAATCCGGATGCGCTGATCTGCTTTTACGGGCTGTATGCGTGGCTCAACGCAGAGTATCTTCTTCGCGAGCACGGCGATTTTGTGATTGGCGGCGAGTACGAGCACCCGCTTCTTGAGCTCGTCCAGGCACTCGAAACCGGAGGCTCGGTCACGGTTGCTGGGGTAAGCGACCGCGCGTTCCGGGCGGAGCCTTCACTTGCCCGTATCGATTTTGCTTTTCCCGACCGTGAGGAGCTTCCTCCGGCCAAGGAGTACGCCCATCTCCTGATCGACGGCTTAGCAGTGCCGGCCGGCTACACCGAGGCGACGAGAGGATGCCATCACACTTGCCTGCATTGCCCGGTGGTGCCGATCTACCGCGGACGCTTCTTTGCCGTCCCGCGCCAGACAGTGCTTGAAGATATTCGTCGACAGGTCGCCCAGGGAGTAGGACACATCACGTTCGGAGACCCCGATTTCCTGAACGGCCCTACCCATGCCCTTCGTATCTGCCGGGCGATGCACGCCGAGTTCCCTCACGTCACGTTTGACTTTACCGCCCGGATCGATCACATCCTGGGGAACCGCGAGATCGTCCCGGAGCTGCGTGAGCTAGGGTGCGTGTTCGTCCTTACGGCGGTTGAGTCGATCTCCGAGCTCGTGTTACGCAAGATCGACAAGGGGCACACGAAGCAGGACGTGATCGAGGCGCTGGAGGTGCTTGACGAGGCAGGTATCGCGATGCGCCCGTCGCTGCTGCCGTTCACGCCATGGACGACGCTCGACGATTACTTGGAGCTGCTTGAGTTTTTCGAGGCATACGATCTCATCGGCAACGTCGATCCCGTTCACTTCTCCATCCGCTTGCTCGTCCCACCTGGATCGGCATTGTTAGACGATCCAGACGCCGGACAGTGGGCGGGCCCACTCGATGAGTCCGTCTATACCCACGTGTGGAAACATCCCGACTCGCGCGTAGACGATCTTCAACGCGCGGTGGCCAAACTTGTGGAGACTGCCGCCAGTTGCGACGCCGATGCACACGACACGTTTGCTGGCGTCAAGTCCCTGGCCTGCGCTGCGAAAGGGATCACACCTGAGGCGATGCCACCCATGCGTCGAGGTCCCACGAAGCAGCCGCCGAGGTTGACTGAATCGTGGTTCTGCTGAGCAGAGCCAACCGCGGATCAGTTTGATCCGCAGAACCGCTAGCATTACGAACACAACTTTTAGCTCGCCATCAGGAAGAGCCGCTGAGCGTCACGATATGTTCGCTCATGTTTCCCGGCGTCGGGATGCCAAGGTGCTTCCAGAGTCCAAGAAGCCCGGAACGCTCGGGATCGTCGAGACGGTAGGTCTGGTCGGCGAGGGTTTCGGTGAAGAGATCGCGCTCGATGCCGAGATCGCTGGCGACGTTGCGGCGCAGCTCACGGGCGCGGTCGGTCGAGGCCTGACGTGCTTGCTCTAGGCGCTCGACGGCGGCGATAACTGCAGCCGGGTCAGAGGTCAGCGCCGAACGTGGAGCGACGCAAATGTGCGAAACGTATGGCGTGTCGGTCAACAGGAACCAGGCTCGTCCCAGATCTTCCTGATACTGCTCCGTGTCATCCACTGGAATGAGCGCCTCGGCTTCCTCGGTTATGACGATGGTCTGCTGGTTGACCTCCAGGCGGTCGTCCGTCCAGTCAGTGGCGGTGATTCCATAAAAACGGGGCAGCGTCGCTTCTGCGACTCCCCGGCCAACGAGTGAGATGCCGCGGGTTGAAACGGTGACACGATCGACTTCGTCGGGCCGCGTATGCGTGACCACGGTCAGAAAGGATGCTCGACGGGACGCCACGGCGTGGTCCGCCACAATGACGTGGGTCTCAAGCAGGCGCGTAGCAGCCAGGCTGTCCACCAGAGCGATGGCGTTGCGGTCTCGAATCGTGGCCGGGTGCGGGTCGCGGATCATCTCGACCTCCGGAGCGTCAATCCAGCCGGATTGGAACGGGTAAGAGTACCAGCAAGCGGTTAAGCGGGCGTCGATCAGAACCGGAATGTCGGGCACGGTACTTCCTTCACTACAATCGTTTCCTAGGATCTAGTGTACTCTGGCCCGGATAGAAGATTGAATGTCGAAAGGATGACTCAACACATGACGACCTTGTTGACGGGCGGCAACGGTTGGCTCCCGTGTCATGTTCTCCGCCGGCTGGCGCGTCGCGGCGAGCAGGTCATCTCCTATGATCTGTTGACGCCGGACGAGATGCTGATGGAGTTTCTGGGGGAAGCGGCTGAGAACGTCATCTTCAAGCACGGTGATGTCACCGATGCGGCGCATCTACGGTCGGTTGTCGAGGAGCTAGGGGTCGACAGGATCATCCACGCCGCCGCGATCACGCCACGTGTTGACCGCGAGCAGGAGGAGCCGGAGCGCATCATCCAGGTGAACCTGATGAGCACCGTCGCGTGTCTTGAGATCATGCGCTCTACCCCTCGCGTCACCCGCATGGTGGTCATTTCGTCGGGCGCTGCCTGGGGTTCAGGGCACGAGACCGATGTTCTGGATGAAGACAGCGTGAGCCTGGCGAACGGGCTGTATGGCATCACCAAGCACACCGCTGAGCGTTTCAGCAAACGCTACAGAGAGCTGTTTGGAATTGACGTGGTGTGCGTCCGGCCTGGCAGCGTCTACGGCCCGATGGAGCGCCACACGCCCGGTTATCGTGGCGCCACCGAGTTGCGGGAGATGCTGAGGATTATCAGTCTGGCTGAGCCGCTGGCGATCAACAGTCTGGAGAGTCCGTATCATGACTGGACTTTCGTTGAGGATGTTGCCGAGGGAATCGAGCGAGCCTGGGAGACGCCGAATCTGCCACACGATGTGTACTCGATCAGTTCCGGTGTCAAGTATCCGATAGGTGACATGCTGGCCGCGTTCAAACGTCACTGGCCGGGTATGGAATATTTCCTGGCTCCGGAAGCCGAGTCGAACTATGTCGTGCAGGTGGGGCCAAAGGGCCCTGACATCAGCACGGCGCGGCTTGAGCAGGACTTCGGCTGGAAACCCTCCACCTCGCTCGATGATGGGGTTAGCCAGTATCTGGACTGGATCAGGACGTACGGGCCGCAGTAAGGGATTGACAGGGCTCATCGCACTTCACACGGGCAAAGTATGAGATTGTCTTAATGGATCTGCGAAGAGCGGGGCCACCTTAGAGCGATGCTCATAATCATTGACGTAGCGGCGCAATTCATTGCGTCCTCTCCGCCCCCGAATGTCCAACAAGGGCGCAATGAATTGCGCCGCTACGTCAATGATTATGAGAATCGCTCTAAGGTGGCCCGCTCTTCGCAGATCCATTAAGACAATCTCATAC
>JACCZH010000222.1 GCA_013696045.1 Chloroflexia bacterium | reverse complement strand
CAACTACGGCTTGCTGACGGTTGACGCATCGTGTGGTCTGTTGCAACATCACCGTAAGAAATGGGGGAACATGAGTAACAGCGACACCCAGGCAGCCCTGATGTTTCACAATCGCACAAAGTACCTTCCATACATCGAAGAGCTTGGCGACAAGCAGGATCGGATGGGCGAACCGCCGAACACTGGACCCGCCATGGGCGAGCAGAGTCCCATCAACGAGCCGCTACCGTATAAGATCTACACCACACTGGACCCGATCGAGCTGCCGCGCGACTTTCCAAGCCTCACGACATCTGGACTCAACGCTATCGCCGCCAGCGGCGATCTGGACGTTAGCGGGGCCGTCCCAGACTTGAACGACATCGCGCGTATCTGCCAGCTGTCGAATGGCATTCTCAAGCGCGGGAGCCATCGCACCGGAAGAGTTATCGACTACCGCTCCGCCGGGGCGACCGGGGCACGCTATCACCTTGAGCTGTATCTCGTTTGTGGAGACCTGCCCGATCTCCCGGCTGGTGTCTACCATTACGGCGCCCACGACCACAGTCTTAGGATGCTTCGCTCCGGCGATTTTCGGGCGACGCTGGTCAGCGCCACCGGATCCGAGCCGGCTGTCGCTCAGGCGCCGTTGGTGATGGCCGTGACGAGCACCTTCTGGCGCAACGCTTGGCGCTATCTCAACCGCGCCTATCGCCACGCCTACTGGGATATGGGCACGACGCTCGCGAACGTGCTCTCAGGTGCGGCCGGCTCGCAGTTTTCGACGAAAGTGGTGTTCGGGTTCGCTGACGGGCAGGTCAATGCCCTGCTCGATGTCGACGGCGAGCGCGAAGCCACGCTCAGTCTCGTCACCCTCGGCAGAACGGACGAAGCTACCCCCTCGGCGCCAGCGGTGACACCGCTCGACCACCCGACCCAGGCGCTCTCGTCCAGCGAGATTGACTTCCCCGACATCATCACAATGCATCAGGCGTCGTCACTGCAATCAGGCGACGAGGTTGCGCGCTGGCGCACCGAGCCGATGCGCCGGTCGCTGCCGGAGCCTGTCGAGAAGGTCGTTCCACTTGCGCCAATCGACTCCGCCAACATCCCGAACATTCCCGTCGATGCCATCATCCAGCGCCGCCGCTCAGTGCGTCACTATGATGTCGAGCGGCCGGTCCCGTTCGACGCCTTCTCAACACTGATGGATCTCTCATCGAGTGGGTTCTCGGCGGATTGTCTGACAACCGGCGGGCTGCTAAACGACCGCTACCTGATCGTCAACAACGTCGAGGGGCTGGAGCCCGGCACATACGTCCATCACCCGGATCGTGGCGCTCTCGAGCTGCTCAAGGCCGGAAACTTTCGGGATGACGCCGCCCGGCTAGCCAGCGGACAGGAGTACGCGGCTGCCGCGCACGTCAACTTCTACTCGCTCGTGGATCTCGACCTGGTCCTGGAACGCTACGGCAACCGCGGCTACCGCCTTGCCCAGACCGAAGCCTCGCTGCTGGCCAGCAAACTCCACATCGCCACGCATGCCCTCGGCCTCGGCGCCGTCGGCTCGACATCGGTCGACAACGACGTGATCGACTTCTTCTCACCCCACGCCGCCGGCAAGAGCTACATGTTTATTCTCACATTTGGGATGAGACGGCGACGAACGACGTAGACGGGGCCGCGGCATAGCAGCACTACTAACCCCGCAACTCGCGCATGTTATCCGTAATAATGAGCGTCGCCAGGGCGACCGCGCCGGCGACGAGGATGTACCAGAAAAATTCCCAGATCAGAACAGCGGTGGCCAGGACCGCGAGAAGAATCGTTGCGTTGAGCAGCAAGCGCTCGAGCTTGCGGTAGAGGAATGCTTCAACAAGGAAGAACATGCCGGTCACCAGCGCGAGGACGGCGATCCAGCTTGCAACGCCACTCAGCATTAGCCCAACGAAGAACAGCAGCAGTAAGCCGATACTCAAGGCAGCCCAGCCTTCGGCCAGTTTGCCCTGCTGGACGACGGTTTCGCTCTGTGGCACATGCCGGCGGCGAATATGCGCCTGCGGATCGCCGAAGTCGCCGGTTTCCTCGATCTGCTTCAGGAAGACACTGGACGCTCGCATCCTCTCGGACAGCGCGGCGCGGGTGGTATAGAGATTGTTTAACGCTTCTTCCTGCTCGCGCAACGCCTCCTGTTGTTGCTGGAAGAGCTCCTTGCTGTGATTGCTTTTCTGGAGCGCCCGCACTTCAAGCTCCAGCCGGGGCAACGCCTGGACAAACCTCTGAATGGTCGCCTCGGTGTCGACAAGCTCGACACCAAGCTCGTCCAGGTGCTTGCGCAGCGTCTCACGGGCTCTGGGTGTCGGGGCAACCTTATGCAGCCCGGCCCAGCCAAGAGGGTTGTGCCAGGTGTGGCGCATCGTCCCGTCGCGGTTGAACTTTGGCCCTCCCGGCGCGGTCTCGCCAGCCAGAGGGTCTCGGGCATCGTAGCCCCAAAGCCCTCGATACTCATGTACCCAGCTCATGTCGTCACACATCACAACCGGGGACCAACCCACATCCTGCCCCGGCCCAACCGCGAGACCGTCACCGCGCGCGTAGTCAACGAACGGCACGCTCAGAAAGCCCTCGATGCGATCCACCAGCGCCTCCGGATCGCCCTGACGCAGGACATTGCGCCACAATCGCTCGCCGATATGCAGAGCGCTAAAGAGCGGCTTGAGAAAAACAAGCTGCACCGAGTGCAAAAACTCACCCCGCTCGAAATAGCTGGAGTGCGAGCCCGCGCCAACAAACACAACTGGATGATCGCCCTCGCGGGTAATCGTCGGATCGTCCCAACGCCTGCGGAGATTGTCGCCAGTGTAGTCGTGCGACGCGTAGGCAATCCATTCCGGAGCCGGCAAACCGTCCGGCTGTTCGGCCAGATAGACAAACATTTGCTCCCAATCCGCCTCGTGGTCGTTGACGCCGTGAAAGCTCGTCCTCCAATCGTTCATGGCATAGAAAAAAAGGTAGTGCAGGATGATGTAGCCGCCCTCACGGACAACCCGGCCGTAGTAGACATACTCTGGGCGGCGCGACATGATCTCCGCATACTGGATCGCCGCCGCGCCGGTCGTGCCACCGGGCACTGTCCCACGCAACACCAGCGACAACGAGAAAAATGAATCCAGCAGCCGCGCCGCGATGCCGACCCTTGCCAGTCTTCCCGGCGCCTGGAAGCGGGGCCGGCTGGCGCGATGCTTCCAGCGCTGGTAGGGAACACCCTCCAGCGGTTCCTGGACAAACTGGAGAAACAGCGTCTGGCCTGGCTCAATCTCGTGATGCTGAGCAAGAGTGTTGAGGGTTAGGTCTTCAGGAGAAACGGCCTGCTCGAGCTTGCCATCGGAATGTCTCAGCCAGAGACTGGATTTGTCGACATAGGGGTCCACCGCGCAGGGAAAGAAGAGTTCGCCGTAGGTAAAGCGCAGCACCGGCTCGTAGCGGCGCAGCAGCTCAAGGTCATTCACGGGCCCAACCCTCTTGGGGCGCCACATTGAACGCGGCCTGCACCTCGCGCTGGTTCAGATAGTAGACGGCGACGACGCTGAGCGCCATCCCGATATAGTTTGGCTCATCGTTGTAGTAGCTCAGCAGCCCCGCTATCAGATTCAATCCGGCCCAGAGCATCGTCAATACCCAGGCCCAGCGTTTGAGCCACAACAGACCGAAGGCGATGGGCAGGCCGCCTAGCCCAAGGACCGGCCCCAGAATCCCAAAATAGCCCAGGCTGCCGAGCAGGTTGCCGTAATCCGCCCGGTCATACAGCACGACTGCGCCATAGGCGATCGCGCTCACCACCTGGATTGCCGCGATAACCGTCACCCCGAACGGCCTGCGTCGCCGCTCCATGAGTACTTGTTGCTGGGTTGTTGTCATGGTCATGTTTGCCGTCAGTCCGAGGCTTCAGTGCGTGCCAATCAACGAAAGTCGAGACCTTCGGCTATGATACACGCGCCAGAGGAGGTTTGTATGAGGCGCAGCCATAGAGTTATTGGGATTAGAATCTCCCTTTATCAAGGCGCAACAACAATGAGAGTATCCAACTTGATCCGCGAACACATGACCAGAGAACCACG